>JALDAE010000033.1 GCA_022729335.1 Candidatus Nanoanaerosalina halalkaliphila | reverse complement strand
GCATCGGAAACTTCGGAATTTATATCATCTGCTTTTTCCTTTACCTGTTCCACTATTTTTTCTGAAGGGGAATATATAGCTATTTTTTCGGTTTCGAACCTGTTTATAGAATCAGTGGACCTTAATTCCTCTGTTACTTCTGGAACTGTGATCATCTCTTCAAAAGGTAATTCTTGAGAACTTCCATGTATAAGGACATTTGTATCTATGACGTGCTTCATCCTGATTCATTTTTAACTCGACATCTTTTTAAGAATCTGAAGGAAAATAATTCTATATGGAACTTCCCCTTGCAACTCTGGAAAGGATAATGAGAAATGCGGGAGCAGATAAACTGACTGAGGAATCTGTCAGAATACTTAACGAAGAAATCGAGGAACTGGCAGATGAGCTATCCCGTGACGCAATAGAAATATGCAGGGAGAACGGAAGATCAGAGTTAACTGCTGAAGATGTAGAGAAAGCTTCTGAGAGTTAATCAGAATTTTTCATCGTGTCCTTTACTTTCTTGAAATGGTGTTTCAAACCTTTCCACTCTCTTTTCTCGACAATCCGGTGTAGTCTGTTGCCGTATCTGTTGATAAACGTGTTTTCTGTGACTCTTTTTTTCTCCGATACGGTAGGTCTTTCGGCCGGATGGCCCACTGTTATTATGGATAAAGGTCTCAGGTTATCAGGAACTTCCAGTAAATCCTTTACCTCTTCTTCATCAAAAGCTCCTACCCATGCAGCCCCAAGTCCCAGGTTCTGAGCCATAAGCAACATGTTCTGCATGGCTGCAGCTGTTTCCTGTACCATATATAGGTTTTTGCCTCTATCATCGTATCTTCTTTCTGATTTTTCTTTATCTCCCATTACGACAATACATACAGGCGCTTCTCTTACATGGGACTGGTTGTATGCTATCCTTGAAAGCTCTTCTTTTATTTCTTCATCATTTACAACTATATACTCCCAGCTCTGCATGTTGCCGGCAGAGGGAGCCCATCTGGCCGCTTCCAATATCATCCCTATGTCTTCCCTGTCTAGGTCTTCGTCAGTGTATCTTCTGATTGAAACCCTGGAGTTCATGAGTTCGAGGAGTTCTTCCGGGTCCATATCTGTAAAAAATTTGTTTTTCAGGCTTTTAATTTTAACCTGTCACAACTGTTTTAACGGTTAGAGAAAAACTTTCTAACATGGATTACTCTGAACTGGTCGAGGTTTACCAGAGGCTTGAATCCACACAGTCGAGTCTCGAGAAAACAACTATTCTTTCTCAATTATTTAAAGGCAAAAAAGATGAAGATCTTCAGAGACTTGTCAAGCTGTGTATGGGGAGAATATTCAGTGCTTGGAAGGATGAAGACATCGGTATATCTTCTAAACTTATGGTTAAAGCTTTGAAAAAAGTTTCCGGAAATACAGAAGACGAAATAACACAAGAATGGAAATCAACCGGTGATCTCGGCCGGACCGCTAAAAATCTGCTTGGAAAAAAGAAACAACAGACCTTTGCAGTACAGAAACTGACTGTCGAAAAAGTCCACGAAAACCTGAAAAAACTTGCCGGGTTTGAAGGCTCTGGAAGCCAGTCCCGAAAGATAGATAGCATTTCGGAACTTCTAAGTATGTCTGAACCTGAAGAAGCCAAATACATAGTGAGGACTGTACTCAGGAATATGCGTCTAGGAGTTGGAGAGGGTATAATAAGAGATGCCGTACTAGAGGCTTTCTTTCCTAAATTTTTGTCATTTTCAGAAGCTCTAGGAGAGGATTTGGGCGGCAGTGCTGTTCTTGTGGATGGAAAACTGAAGGACGAGTTTGTAAATGAAAAAAGTTTCGAGCCCGAGGCAACAATCGATTTAGAGGAAACAAAAATACGTGAAGAGAATATTTCTGATTACGATATCATTGTTTCCGATGAAGACACTGTGAAAAAGATCTCTGAAGACATCAAAAATATCGTTCAGCACGCCTATGATGTAACTAACGATTTCGGGGAGGTTGCGGTAACTGCAAAAAACAGAGGAGTTGAAGGCTTATCGGATCTGGATATGGAGGTATTTAGACCGGTTAATGCCATGTTGGCACAGAAGGTGGACAGCATAGAAGAGGGTTTCGAGACGGTTGGAAAGCCCGCAGGTATTGATTACAAGTACGATGGAATGAGAGCCCAGATCCACAAGAAGGACGGCGAGGTCAAGGTATTTACCAGGAGGCTTGATGACATCACAGAACAGTTTCCTGATGTTGTTGAAGCCGTTAAAGAAGGGGTGGAGGCCGAAAACTGTATTATAGATTCAGAGATAGTGGCCTATGATCCTGATGACGGTTCCATGGTTCCTTTTCAGAAGCTTTCAAAGAGGATCAAGAGGAAGTACAACATAGAGGAGATGGTGGATAAGATACCTGTCGAGGTCAGACCGTTTGACCTGATTTATCTTGAGGGCTCGGTCATCAAGGAAAATTATTCAAAAAGGTTTGAAAAACTGGAAAATATGATAGAGGAGAGCGAAAAGTCAATCCGAATGGTGGACCACGAGGTTACTGAAAGCGATGAGAGAGTAAATGCTTTGCAGCAGAAATCCCTGTCCGAGGGACACGAGGGAATCATGATGAAAAACCTGCATGCCGAGTACAAGCCCGGGTCAAGAGTGGGTTACATGGTGAAGCTAAAACCGGTTATGGAGACACTTGATCTTATGATTATCGGTGCGGAATGGAGCGAAGGACGCAGAAGTGGCTGGCTTGGAAGTTTAACTTTAGGATGTAAGGGGGATGATGGAGAATATCTTGAGGTAGGAAAGCTTGCAACAGGGCTTACTGATGAGCAGCTTGAGGACATAACTGAGAGATTGGAGCCTCTTATTGTTAGTGAGGACGGCAGACAGGTTGAGGTACGCCCTGAAGTTATGGTTGAGGCGGAGTTTGAAGAGATACAGAAAAGCCCTACTTATTCTTCGGGTTATGCTTTGAGGTTCCCAAGGTTGAAGAGATTCAGAGAGGACAAGGAAGATGCGGATTCGCTAGAAAAAGTCGCAAGACTTTATAAGAGTCAGAACTAATATATTGGAACAACCAGGTTAAAACCTTTAAATAGGAAGGAAACAATAATTTTAACTGTAGTATTAACCCACTACTGATGAACAATCCTGATAATTATTTAAGGGTTGTAAAAAAATAATTTTTACGAAGGTGGAAAAAATAATGGTAGCGAGTCAAGAAACTCTGGACGCACTTGAAGATGTAGGACTGAACATGTACGAGAGGAAAGTTTATGCAGCACTTATTTCTAGAGGTGTTTCTACTGCTGGAGAACTTTCTGAAATGACAGGGGTTCCGAGATCCAGGTCTTACGATGTCCTAGAGTCTCTGGCTGAGAAAGGTTTTGCTATCCTGAAGCCTTCCAAACCTATGCAGTATGTAGCTGTTCCACCTGAAGAAGCTCTTGAGAACACCAAAGAGCTTCACAAAAAAGAGCTACAGGAAAAAATTGATAGAATCGAAAGATTCAAAGAATCTTCAGCTGTTAATGAGCTTCAGGAACTTTATGATGAAGGAGTTAGTCTTGTTGACCCGGCTGATATGTCCGGAGCTATAAAAGGAAAATACAACGTCCATAAACAGATGGGCAACATGATCAAGGACGCTGAAAGAGAAATAAAGATAATGACTACCGAGAAAGGAATCAAAGATATAAAGGATAATCACATGAACACTCTAAAGGAAGCCAAGGAACTTGGTGTAAATGTCAGAATCGTTGCTCCAAAGACCGAGGAGAACGAAGAGATTTTCAATGAATTAAGTGAGTACGCAGATATGAGGTCACATGCAGAAGCCGAGCACACGCCTGAAGGAAGATTTGTTATTGTGGACGATGAGAACGTATCTTTCTCGCTCACTCACGATGAAATCCACCCGACACAAGACACTATGTTCTGGTCCAACTCCGGTCACGCCGCTTCAGATGCGATCGGACCTCTTTTCGAGATGGTGTGGAAGAAGGGAGAACCACACGAGTAATTTCTTCTTTTTTATTTAATTATCTGAAAACAACAGGTTCTTCTCCAAGATTCCCTTCTATTTCTAGGGAAAGCGAGTTACCTATACCTTCTCCAACCCTTTTTGCAAGTAGAGAAAGGATATTAAATGATTCACCTCTTGCATAGGTGGAAACTGAAAGTGTCTTATTGGTTTCGTTTTCAAGATAATCCATTGAGGTTTCCTTGTCACCTGTATCGTCTATCAGATCTTTTTCATATGCATCAGTTCCGAGGAAAGTCTCGCCTGTGGCCAGATCTTCTATTTCATCTTCTGTAAGGTTTCTCTCATCCGCCACCTGATCCTTGAACTCCTGGTGCACAGTATCAAGCTGCCCCTCCAAAATTTCACGCTCTTCATCGCTTAGCTCCTGAAACATGCTGCCTGTAAGCTTGTGTTCTCCAGCTGTAAGATTGACGTATTCTATGCCCTGTTCGTCCATAAACTCCGAAAACTCCAGATAGGTTGACATCGCACCGATACTGCCTACAGTAGACAGTGAATCAGCTACAATATAGTCGCATTCAGTGGCTACCCAGTAAGCCCCCGAAACAGCAACTTCTTTCACAAGACATGAGACAGGCTGTTCTATCCTGGAAATTGTGTTCGCTACATCCTTTGATGCTACAACAGAGCCTCCTGGCGAGTTGAGCTCGACTAAGAAGGCATCCACGTTATCTCTCTGAGCCTGATCTACAAGTGATTGTATGGTCTTTGGATCGGTTCCTCCGGATGATAAGGGACCTCCTACACCGGGCATGATAGGTTCATTCAGTTCTATCCGCGCCACTTCACCTGTATCAGGAGTATCCATTAATTTTTGGTAACCCAGAGCTACCGAGATAGTTATAACAGCAAGGACAAGCAAAACAGATGCCACAATCAAGATTTTTTTATTTTCCATATTACGAACTTTAAATTCTATTTTTTTATTATTTGACAAACTACTTCAGAGAGTTTCTTCCAGGGTTTGTCTGGTTTTTTTCCAGACCTCCTCTATACTGCCGTTACCATCAACTTCTTCAAGCAGATCTTTATCGTTGTAGAATTCTTTCAGAGGCAGGGTTTTGTTCCTGTATTCCTCCAGTCGTTCCTCTATAACTTCTCTCTTGTCGTCATCCCTGTGTATCAGGTCTCCCCCGCATTCGTCACAAACTTTTTCCTCCTCCGGAGGTCGGAACTTGATGTGAAAAGACTCGCCACAATCCTCACACACTCTTCTTCCTGTCAGACGTACCATTATCTCCTCCTGATCCACTTCAAGGCTTATAACAAGATCCAGTTCTCTTCTTTCCTCCAGGTGTTTTGCCTGTTCCATGTCCCTGGGAAAACCGTCAAGCACAAAACCCTGTTTGGTGTCATTTTTTTCCAGCCTGTGGTCAAGGATTCTGTAAACAACCCTGTCGGGTACTAGATCACCTTTCTCCATGTAGTCCCTGGCGGTTCCGTGCTCGGTCTCCAGATCCTTGTGCTCTCTCAACATCTTACCAGTGGAGATATGGGGTATGTCATATGTTTCGGATATTTTTTCGCACTGAGTGCCTTTACCGGCTCCGGGCGGACCCAGAACCACAATGTTTTTTCTATTACTCATCGTATCACCTATAGATTCAGGAACTTCTTGAGAAACTTCAACCATTCGCCATCTCCTTCGAGCCTTACCTCTCTTATCTCTCTTTCCTCTATTTTTTTGATCAGATTCCTGGGAACGCCTTTCTCTCCCATGTCTCCGGAAAGAAAGTCCTCTAAAAGATCCTCGGCTTTCTTGTGTTCCCTTTCAACAATGGTTGTAAGCCTTGTGCCGCTGACCCAGGTATTCGAATACTTTGATGTGAAGTCCTCCACGTTTTCCTTGTTGTGGAAAATCTTTGGACCCCTGTGTTTTCTTTTATCAGGTAATTCCGAGAGCTGTAAATCCAGAACAATCCTGACCTCTTTCTCTCCCACATAAAAACCCGAATCAAACAGCTGGAACTCGTTTCTCTCAAGTTTGTCTTGCAGCCTCTTCAGTAGTTTCCTCAGCTGGGGATATAGGATATCTTCAGTCAAATCCGGTTTTTCGAAGACAACCTCGTACATATCACCCCTAGAGTTTATCTCCTCTGTTATTTCTTCTCTGTCAGGTTCCACGGGTTCCGGAAAGAAAAATTCCGTTGAACGATCTTCGATATATTTCCATGCTCTGAATAAAAACTTGCAATAATTTTCCCGGCTTAAAACAGAAGCAACATTTCTTTCAGGATCCGTAGGATCTATCACGATTAAGGAGTCTTCCCTGAATTTTTTCTGAATTTTCTCGGGTAGTTCTCCGTTGTGGTGGTCCTCCACATCGATCACTTTTTTCTCTTCCCAGTCCTCGGTCGACTCAACTAGTTCTCTGAAACTTCCGTACTCTGCTATAAGTATCTCGCAGAGGTAACCCGCAAAACCCATGACCTTTAGACTGGAGCCGTAAAGACCCTGACCCTTTAGAAAGGCTTTCAGCAGTACTGTTTCCTTTTTTTCTTTTTCAGATAGGTTTTTGTTCACCCATCTAGTGTGCATGGGAGTCCTGTCGACAGAGGATCTCATCTCTTCGGGCCCATCAACGAGGTATGCGGGAATGATCTCCACCTCGAAATCACCTATCTCTCCCTTGGTGTAAGGGTGTTCAGCGTACTCCACCTCGTAATCTCCATTGAATTCCTCGAATACGCTTTTGCCCACTTCTAGACCTTTCTCCTCCAGCTCTTCCCTATCGGTTGAGTCAGGAAAGAAAACAAATATGTCCAGGTCTTTATCTCCTTTAAGAAAAGTATCCTTTGCCAGAGAACCCATAAGTCTTGCTTCAAGTTCGTGTTTTTCTTTGATGAACTCTTTTATATCCCTGAATTTTTCCTTTGATCTCTTTCTTTCTTCGCTGTCGGGCAAAACTTTTTCCAGGACCCTTGTTTCTACATCCATGTTAAAAGTTTGTTCCTCTTTTTAGAAATAACTTTCCTTTTGAAAAAGATAGGAAAAAAAAGTTGTGAGAGGGTTTTGGTAACCCTGAATAAAATCAAGAACCAAAATCAGTTCTCGTTTTTACCTTTAACAAGCTTTCTTCCCTCAATGTCCCAGTACATTATTTCTTCTCCTTCTGAGACGTCAAGGTCTTCAGGAAGCTTCATCTCCTCTGTCTGGTATGTGTCCATGTCCATTATCTGTGCGATTTCACCGTCTATTGAAACTACCTGTCCCACTTTTTTCTGGATGTCTGGTGTAAGTAGTTTTGTGCCTCCCTTCTCTACCATGTTTCTTGTCTGTCCATCGAAAACTCCCTCTGCTCTTATCTTGTACTTTGCTGCTCCGTGTTTTCCTGGTGAGGATTTGTTTACTGATTTTACCTTGCATGGCTCTTCATCAATCAGCAGGTATCCTCCTTTTCTAACACTATTTACATCTACCTGTTGTGGCATAACTAGAACCTCTGTAGTTAATGTATTGTGAAATCTTTTAAAAATAATGCGAATTTTTGGAAGAAAGGTTATTGGTTTAGGTGGTACACCCGAAGGGGGGGGGAAGAAATAGTGTCTTGCTAGGTACAATATTCTGTGTGTGGGGGGGGGAAGTTCAGATATTTTTCCTAGCAGAGGGATGTACCACCTATTACAGGCAGAGCCTGTAACATTTTGCCACCCTTCTCTTCGAAGGATGTCTTCAAGGTTTTTTGAACCCTTGAACGGGACCGGAAGGGTTCAAGCCTCCCGGCCCTACTGTGGGGGGGGTTATACAAGTTGATTCGTGTTGGGGGGATTTAGTGTTTTACAACCTT
>JALDAE010000050.1 GCA_022729335.1 Candidatus Nanoanaerosalina halalkaliphila | reverse complement strand
TCACCTGTCTTCTCATCCACCGACCTGAGTATCTCCATATCGTGCTTGTTTATCCCTCCCAGCCTTAGGAATAGAACACCGTAAATCAGCATGAAACCGATTCCTCCTGGAATCATGGCCCATAGCGGAACGATATCGAAGAAATATTTCAGAACCACGTATACGGAGCCTCCGGCAACAAGCGTCGAGACCAGACCCGGAACGAAAAAGTTCTTTCTGTAAGGGTTAACACCGAACTTGAAGTAAACTACCAAAGAACCTACTAAAGACTTTGCGGCTGAAGCGAACGCAGTGGCCACAGCAGCTCCTGAAATACCTATCCTGGGTATCAGTACAATGTTTAAAAGTATGTTGAAAACGAATATACCTGCTGTAATCTTAAGTATCAGACTCGTCTCGTCCTCTGATTTTATGAATGAGCCGTAATGTCTTGAAAGGTTTTTAACGGTGTAACCAATTCCCAGAACTGCCAGTGCGTAGGCACCTCCGACATATGCTTCTCCGAAAAGAAAGTTGAGAATACTGTTACCGAAAAGGACCATGAAAACCATTGCAGGGAAAGAAACCAGGAAAATCCATTTAAGCGCAACTGAAGCAACCTCCTCGGAAAGATCTTTTTTACCGCTGCTGTAAAGCTTTGATATTGTGGGGAACAACATCGTTCCCACCGCTCCACCTGCCACTGTTATTATACCGGCTGTTGGGAACGCAGCGTTGTAAACTCCAGCGCTCTCAGAGGCTTCAAAAAACCCTATCATGATGGTGTCGGCGTGACCCATAAGCTTTCCGATGATGGTGCTTACAAATAGAGGAAGAGCAAACTTCAAGACGGTTTTCTGCTCTTTCAACAGACCATCAAACCTTCTATCTCTTATAAAAGGATATGCCTTGAACTCTACTAACAGCAAAAGCAACACGGTAGATAATATGATTCCTCCTATCTCTGCATACAGCGCTCCTCTAACCTCCCATCCAAAATATATCAGCACTATAGCAGAAGTCAATGTAAATAAACTCCTGAATATTTTGTCCGATACAACATGGTACTTGACATCTCTGAGACCTTTTAGGAACGCTGCAAGGTTATGATAAAGCATCTGAAACGGTACGGCAATAGAAAACATTCTGATGATGAAACCAAGCTCCGGCTGGTTAAAAAACCCGACAGCGATTATATCGGCGGTTAAAAACAGGATAAACGCCACCAGCACGGACCATGGAATGTTTATCAACAGGACGCTCCACAGGACGGTCGTTACTTTTGACTCCTCTCCCTTTCCTATAAAATGCGAAACCCTTCTTTTTATCCCTGAAGTAAAACCAAGCTTGATAAATCCCAGGGACAGCCAGAAAACAGATATACCTATGGATATGAGGCCGTAGTCCGAGGGACCCAGCCAACGAGCAACCACGAGCCGGTAAAAATACATCAATACTTTGGATATAAACGTACCAATGAATATCAGGCTTGCTCCCCTTGCAATGACCTTGAGCTCATCGCCTACATCTTTACCCATAGTCTTTTTTTGACCCCACAAACAAAGATTCGCCTATCTGTTTATTACATTTAACCATTTTTTCTGGAATTTATAATACTGAATAAACATTTCTTAACTAGGGATGAAAGTCTGCCACGTGATAGGAAGTCTAAGTATGCCTCTTGATGAAGGAACAAGCAAATCAGTAGTGAATATAACAAGAAAAATGGAAGAAAAAGGCCACAACTCGTTCATATATACCAGGCCTAAAAAAGATAAAGGAAAAAACACGGTAAAAACAGATCTGACCGTTTACAGGAACGAAATAAGACCAGGATCCTTCTTCAAAAACAGGAAGAGAATTAAGGAACTGAAACCTGACATAGTGCACGTACACTCATCGAACCCTCTCATGGCGCTCTACTTCGACAAAATACATGAAAACACTTTGTGGACAGCTCCGGCCTTCAGAGGGTCAGAAAAAACAATCAAAATTTGGAAAACTCTTTGCAGAAACCAAAAAACATTAGCCACCTCCGAAAAGGTAGCCGGAAACATACCGGGAGAAGTGGAAGTCCTGCCTTACGGCATAGATACCGAAAAATTCAGGTGCGAACGGAACCCGGAGATCTCAGAAAATCCCAGGATACTTTTCATGAGTTCTACAAAAGAAAAAAGAGGTTTTTTCGCCGCTATAGATATAGTCAAAAAAATAATGGAGACAAGGAACCCCGAGTTCCACGTTGCGGTAAGGGAGAAATACACCGATAAAGCGGAAAGCATACTCGAGGAGGAAGGAATATCCAAAATTTCGAAAGTCAGGGGCTTCGTAAAGGATCTGCCCGATTACTTCAACAAGATGGATGTTGTGCTTTACCCTGTCAAGTCCAGCTCTGGCTTTACATCACCGCCACTTATAGCTCTTGAGGCAATGTCCTGCGGGCGAATAACGGTATGCACAGGTGTAAAAGATTTCAGGGAAGTTATAGAAAATGGAGAGGATGGACTGATCTATGAGTACGGCGAAGAAGACGAAGTCGCGGAAAGGTTGCTTGACCTGAAAAAAGACGAGGTAGAAAAGATGTCCGAAAAAGCCAGAAAGAAAATAATTTCCGAGTACAGCCTGGAAAACACGGTTGAAAGGTATCTGGAGATTTACAGGGAAATTCAGTAGTATTTCCTGTGAATCGAATAAAATAATTTCCTAGTATAACACTGTTATGGTTTTAAAACTCCATAAGTTTATCTTTATGCACAGGCTAAGACACCTTTCTTTAGGTAAGCGATACGATCTGATTAGGAGAATACATCATGCATCGAAGCGTTAAAAATCCGCAACTCATATGCCCTTTATCGGACGTATTATAAACTTGGAACTAATTAACTGGAATTTGTAGGGTCTGACCGTGAATTGACACGGTGTATGTGGCACAGCCCCTGAGCACCGTGTTTTTAACCAGAATTTCTGTATATCGAATCTGCGAGCGATTTTTGACCTATAAATTGTTTCCGTGTTCTTTAGCCAAGTAGGTGGCATGGTGAAAAAAAGGAAGCCCTGTCCTTTGGAGAAGGGACAATGTCACGCTCTTCCAACCTTCCAAGTTATGATAGTTTCGAACAAGTAGTTGAAAACCACTTCAAGAGCTATGGACATCAGATTGGCCACTACAAGATGCATCCCAAGATCTATGAAAAATTGGATGGTTGCCACACCAACGACTAGCCCCACAAGTCTGAAAGAGTTGGATTTGGCCAGTCTTTTCAGCACATGACCGTCCCCGTGTCCCTTGAAAGTCCAGTGCTCGTTGATCGCAAATATACACAGGATAGCTGTTTCGGTGCTGATAAGTTTTGAAACGGTTGGCGAGAGACCCACAAAATTAAAAAAAACATAAAGAACTCCTGTATCGATCAGAAGACCTATAAAACCAGTAACAAAAAACTTCCACAGTTGATCGGGTTTCACAAAAAATGGAGTGATCTCGTTGAACTTCTCGAAAGCTTTCTCGCGTTTTTTATCCCAGCCCATTTTCTATTCCTGAACAGGCACGATAAACCCTTTGTCCTTGCAACTGTTTTTAAGATACTTCCTGGCGGTTATGGCCGCAACCACGGATTCGAACTCTTCCATCGTTTCTATGTCTTCGGTCTTGATTCCCAGTAGCTCCAGATCCCTGTCGTTCTCAATGTTCAGGATGTCGGAAGATACTTTGGGCCTTGTCTCTATCACCTGTGGCCGGTAGTTCTGCTGGATAGCTTTCTTTATGTAAACGGTTCTCTCTATCAGCTGATTATCGAACATCGACGGAGGCAGAAAGCTGTGGCCGTCTTCTACCAGTTCCTGCTCGTCATCCCTGAAATCCTTGTCTTTTGGTTTTGTCAGCGGATTCGTGAATGCCACAACCGATGGCTGCTCCTCTGAAATCCTTTCCACTATCTCTGAATCGTCCTTTGTGGAGAAAGTTTCTAATTCTTCTCCAAGTATCGCAACGGAGCACTCTTCCTGTTTCTCTCCTTTCAGCTTTACACCGCATACTTTTTCCTTTGACATGTTCATTTGTTCGGCTGTTACGTTTAAATTAGTGTTAACTTGTAATTTTATGCAAAATAAAAAAATCACTTTTTAGTTAAAATCCTGCTCAGGACATGTTTCTGTAAATTTTTTGATATGGCATACTATAATATACGCAAATAAGCTGAGAGATACTATGATAGGTATGGTTTTTTGGGTATAGCTTTTTTCCTTCTCCACGTTCTCTATCGGCTCAACTTCATTGTTTATCCATGTTTTTCCTGTAACTCGTCCGAAACTTTCAGTATCTACTGGTTCCCAGTTATCTCCCGCATGCTCTTCCATCACTCTGTTGTAATCTGCTCTGTAATAGTTGTCAAAAGTGAAAATATATTTTACATTAAGTTCGTCAGATCTCTCTAAAAAGGTTTTTACGTTTTCCTCATATTCCCTGTCAATAGCTTCTCCACCGAATTCATTTATCCAGTCGATTATTCTACCCTGATAAAACTCTCCATCGGATGTGGGCATATCCGTATATCTCAAGATCTCTGTCACTCTTACTCCCGAGCCCAGTGTCTGGAAACGGTATTCTTGATCACCGTGTTCATTTAAGTAATTGACTATATACTCCTTGATCTCTTGATCAGGTCCTCGACGGGTTTGTATATCGTCTTCTCCATGGTATATCCCATGCACCCTAAAATGGTATCCGGTACTGGCCAGAATAATTATTACAACACCTGCAAGTATAACAGAGTATCTTATATTTTTTGCATCAAATTTGCTTGCAATCCTGACCAGTAT
>JALDAE010000055.1 GCA_022729335.1 Candidatus Nanoanaerosalina halalkaliphila | reverse complement strand
AGCCGTCTATGGGTATAACGTCTATGAACTTTTTTACCTCCCTGTTTTTCCTGCCGTCCGTGAATATCAGGGCTTTGTCCTCTCCTTTATGGTTGACTATCAGATGGAAGTCCGACTCCTTTGAGACGTTTTCTTCGAAGTATTTGTCCACCCTTTTGTAGCTGTAAGGGGTCTCGGTTTTTCTTTTGTTCAAAACCTCGCCTAAGAATTCTTTGTCCTGTTCTTCTATAGTTCTTAGCCTTGTTTCTCCATGGCTCAGGAATGTCTTGGATCCCATGTTCTTTAATCATTCAAACTTTTGTACAGTTGGTTATTATAACTAACACCAGATTTTTTTGGAACGATAATAAATCTTATTCAGAAGGACTTTAGTCTATTATAATATTTTAATTTATCAGAAATAAGCATTATCTTGAAAGCCATAAACTAATTAAAAGGTTTTTTCCAATTATCTTTTTATGTGTAGTACTACAGCCCAAAGATTAAGGGCGTACCAAAACCTTAGAACAAGTATAATATTCAAGGACTCGGGGTTAAAAGTTAAGAGAAATTTTGATTTAGAAGAGTTAATCAATAACTTCCATGGATTGATTGAAAAAATAGATAAAAACTCCGAAACTAGTATTCCTAACTCCTTCCATAGTTTCATTAACTTTCTAAATGATAACTTTGTGAGCATAAGTAACGGTGATGAAAATAAATTATCTGAATTTAAAGATTTAATGATTGAACTTTTTGAGGACATCAAAAAAGATATTGATGAATCCATATGGGATCTAATTGATGAAGGAGTCGAAGTCGAGAGTCTGGAATACATCCATTCAGTAATTACAGATTCTTTGATCATCCAGATAAATTTTCTGAAAGAAACATCAGTTGAAGAACTAAATAAAGAAGAAAATATCGAAGTGCTACAAAAAGCTAACGAAGCGTATATCACAGCTCTTAAAAAGGTTTCTATCTTGCTTGATAGTGGTAGTATGAGCGATGATGAGAAAAAAAGCCTTAATGATATACAGAGAAAACTTGAAGATACCTGTTTGGATTATCTTGAAACCTCTGATGATTTCGAACCTATTGAAGGGGCCCGAATTTGAAGCATACAGCTCCAGATACAAATGTGGTAATATTCAGGTTTTTAGGTGGTAAAAGCGGCAAGATTTCTGCCGCTGAGAATTACTTCGATAAGGTTTCAGATGGCAGTTTTGAAGGCATCCTTTTCCCCGAGGTAGAAGAGGAATACAGGGAAGTTGTCAAAAAAGAGGTTTCGAAGCTTAGGGATTTTGTCGAGGAGGCTATTGATCGAGGATCTTGGAGTAAAGCTGATTCGAGTTTAACAGTTGACACTGATTTTTCAGATAATTTCCTTGAAAGTCTTAAGCAGAGGTGTGGCTCTGTTTATGATGGACATAAAAAGTTGAATAAGATGAAAAGAAGTATGGTTTCTAGCTTTAGAAGACATAAAAAGAGATATCTCAAAGTCATGGACAATTTGGAATTTGAAGAAAATGTCATAGATGAAGTAAAATCCAATATACCGGATAAAGATTCAAAAAGAAATGAAGAGAAAGAAAATGATGCAAAAATTGTTGTTTCTGCTTTCCATTTCTCGAATTTTAATTCTAAGAACCTGTATATAATAAGCGATGACTCACATCTTACAGAACTTAATTACAATGAAATAGAAAGTCTTTTGGATTATTCAAATTACAACAAATACGTGGCCTGTACGCCACTTGGAAAATTCAAGTAGTGTTCTTTTGTCTGGGATCAGTTAAATTTGGTGATAACTCTATTATTCCGTCAAAAATCCTTTATCTCATTAAAAATAGTTCTATACTATTTTCCTTAAGAAAACCTGGTCGCCACAACGTCGATTATAATTCCATAGACCATTCCTGCTGCCATGCTCGGAGGATCCCTGAAACCTGTTGAGAGAAATACAGCTGCTGACACAAAAATTCCAAGAAATAGGCCTCTAAAGTACCTGTTGTACTTAGAATCCAGAATCTGTATATCTCCTGCCAGACCGATCAAGAAGCCCATCACTACCCTGTTGTACCAGGTGGCCAACAGAAAAACCATGTTACCCGAATATCCCTGTCTAAAACCAACACCTACAATACATAAAACTCCCAATACAGCTCCCGAAACAGTGGCAGAGACAAGTCTCTTTTTATCCATAAGTTATGTTTGAGAACTTTTTTATTTCAAACCTGGTTTTTCTAAGTTAAGTTCTCCCTGTGAAATCCGATATGCTTTTGTTCTTTTATATTCTTTTTTTGGTCTTATCTATAGAACATAAACTGTTATTTCTGTCTTATCTACAAGACATAAAAAATGGAATAAAGGGATAAGCCCTTCCCGTTGAGAAGGGCTTTTTCAATCGTATTTGCTCCTTGGTATTACTCCTCGACGCTTTCAGGTGTCAGGTAAAGTGCCTCTACTTCAACTTCTTCATCTGTTGCTTCTACCTGAAGAGTCTCGATCCAGTTAATCGAATATCCCCAGAGTTCAAGATCAGCGCCCGAACCTCCTTCTCCGATGGTGAACGATCCTCTTCCATCTTCGAATCCGACATCTTCCCAACCTCTAAGGGTTGTGGTAGGGGTTTCTTCGAACTCTCCGTGGTGGTTTGTTACGGCGACTTCTAGTTCCGTCTCTTCAACATCGCTGTCGATGTCTACCACTACTTCGATAGGGTTGACAAGCTCCGTCTCCAGGAAAAACTCGTACTGTTCCTCCCCGTACTCAGGGATTTCTAGGAGTTCCGGTTCCACTTCGAAAGGGAGTTGTGCGTTGGCGTGTTCCGGAAAATTTTCGGTTGCTCTCTGGTTAGCAATTCCCTGTTCGGAAGGTCCGTTTCCTTTTGATTGTGCGTGTGCAGGTATTGCAACTGCTATCCCTATTGATAGAGCTGTAATCAAAGCAAATACGGCTAATAGACCAAATATTTTTTTCATGGTTCTTTCACCGGCCATACTATATTGGTCTACATCTATAAATAGATATGTTTTTTCTCATACAGAATCAAAACAGTTATTGTTTCTAACTGCTTCTTTAAACTCTTTAAATGCGAAGTCTGATTCATTGAGGCTCGGAGATAAACTTGTTAGAAGTTTTGTAGAGGATATTAGCCGGGTTTTTCCCGGCACCAGAACCTTTGATACTTGGTTTTCCAGAAACTAGTTGTTAAGAAATTGATCTCCAATACAGTATTTTGAACATATACCCAAAACTATTTAAAAGGTAAGGAGCAAGTAAGTAATGAACATATGTGCAAAAGGTGTTTTTGATGCCCCGACCAAGAAGAAAAAGATGCATACGGAGAAGACCGGAGTGGAATATCTACAAGCCCAAAGGAGTTCCCCATTCGAAACTCGAGCAAATAAACCTGAACTCGGACGAACTGGAAGCTCTGAGGCTCAAACACAAGGAAGAAAAAAGCCAGGAAGAGGCGGCGGAAGAAATGGACGTCTCCAGATCCACTTTTTCAAGGATACTCTGCGAAGCCAACAAAAAAATAACAGAGGCACTGGTCGAGGGCCACGCACTCAAAATCGAAGACCCCGAATACGTAAAACATGTTAAACCCCGAAAAAAATCAAAAAGAGGTGTTTCAAATGCCAAGAAGAGACGGAACAGGCCCGATGGGAAACGGCCCAGGAACAGGTAGAGGACTAGGTCGCTGTAAAAGGTTCGAAAGCCCTGAACCCACAGGACGGAGATTTCAAGGGAGATGCAGAAGAAGACGTCTGGCAAGAGAAGAAGAAATCCAGGAACTCAAAGACGAGAAAGAAGACCTTGAAAAAGAAATCACAGCGATCAAAGAAAAGATCAACAGGCTGGAAAAGCAAGAATGAAATCTCGCAGACTAACTGAGAGAGTTGAAGGGTGGCGATCTTTCCGCCATCCTATTT
>JALDAE010000045.1 GCA_022729335.1 Candidatus Nanoanaerosalina halalkaliphila | reverse complement strand
GATCTTTCTGAACCGGATAACATTTTTCGGGTTTTCAAAAACGGTGAGGAACTGATTCTAAGCAAAAAAATATTTGATAACGACGGAGGGTCGTTCGAGAATCGTAGAAGCCATCTTCGACCTTTTTCTTCGCCTGTTTCATTACATCCCAAACTTGCCAGATGCCTTGTTAATCTTTCCGAAGCCACTAAAGGTGGAAGGATACTGGATCCTTTTTGTGGAACCGGAGGAATCCTTTTGGAGGCTGGATTGGCAGGTTTTAAACCTGTCGGTATTGACAAGGACCCCAAGATGATTGAAGGAGCTATTGAAAACCTTGAACACTACGGGGTAGATTCTTACAAATTTTTTGAAGGAGATGCGTCTGAAAAAATTTTGGAGATAGGCAAAGTAGATTCAATTGTAACCGATCTTCCATACGGCAGAGCATCAAAAAAAGATTTTGAATCAGATAAAATAGTTGAAAAGTTAATAAACGAAGGAAAAAAGGTTTGTGAAGGTAAAATAGTTTTTATGACCAATCAAAATAGGATCTGTGGTTTTAAACCTGATTTCGAATATTATGTACACGGCAGTCTTACAAGATATATCTACGTACTGAATCCACAAAACCTTTAATGTTGAAAAACAAGTCTTTATCTATGATTGAATTTTACACTCTGGGTACATCTTCAGCGGTTCCGACGGATAGCAGAGATCTATCATCAACTTTCCTAAATTTTCAGGGAAACAAAATGCTTTTTGATTGTGGTGAAGGGACACAGAAAAGTTTGATGGTTAACAAGCTCGGTCTGATGAATATAGATAAGGTCTTCATTACACACTGGCATGCGGATCATTTTTCCGGACTTTTGGGACTTGTTCAAACACTGGGTATGGAGGGAAGAGACAGACCACTGTTTATATACGGGCCCAAGAGAACAGAAGAGTTTACCAAAAACCTGCTAGAACTTGGTTATTACAATAGAAATTATGATATCTATGCTGAGAACCTTGAACCCGGAGATGTTGTAGAGGATCAAGAGTACAAGGTCAGAGCCATAAAAACAGATCACAGGGTTCCTTCTTTGGGTTATGTTTTTGAGGAGAAACCCAGCAAAAAAGTCTCTAGAAAAAAGATGGAAGAACATGGACTTGAACCCTGTGAAGAGATAGGTCGTCTGAAGGACGGAGAAAGTGTTGAGATAGATGGAACCGTATACACACCGGATCAATTAGTAAGCAAGGTTCCCGGCAGAAAGATTGTCTATACCGGTGATACGGAGTATTCGGAGGAAGTTATCAGAGCATCAAAGAACGCTGATCTACTGGTTCATGACTCAACGTTTACTGAAGAACTTAGAAAGGACGGTAGATACGGCCACAGCTCTGCGCTTCAGGCAGCAAAGGTTGCAAAACACGCCGATGTCGAGAAACTTGTTCTGACACATTTCTCCAGAAGATTTACTAACAACGCAGAAAAACTAGTTGATGAAGCAAAAGAAGTTTTTGAAAATGTTGAAGCTGCTGAGGACGGCAAAAAATTTGAAATAAAGCCTCACAGGCCTGAATAATTTTTAAGCTATCTTTGAACCAGGCTCAACATCTTTGTCAACGGTAAGTACGGATACACCTTTTTCCTCCACAGCTCCTAATAGCAGGAACTCGGACATCATGCTCCCGATCTGCATGTCTGGAAAGTTTATCACGCCCACAACAAACTTCCCCTCCAACTCATCGGTTTGATACCTGTCTTTTATCTTTGCAGAGGTTTTCAATGTACCTATCTGTTCTCCAAAGTCTACCCATACTTTGAAGGCTTCATCATCAATCTCTTTGTTTTCCTCGGCTTTCTTGACCTTTCCTGCCCTGATATCAAGGTCCTTTAGTGTAGATATATCAGTTTCTTGTTTCATCACTAATCCTCTTTCAGATACTTTACTGCTGAAAGAGCAGCCTTACATCCATCTGAGGCTGCTACAATAGCCTGTTCCTCTTCAATAGTAGAAACGTCTCCTGCAGCAAAGAAACCTTCTTCCGAAGTTCTGCAATGTTTGTCGCTGATTATTTTACCTTCCTCTGTTTTTTCAACAAAGTCCACGATATCCGAACGTGGCACTCTACCTATCTCAATCATCACACCTTCAACATCAATCTCTTTTGTCTCGCCGGTCTCCCTGTCCTCGTACCTTAAACCCTCGACAAATTCGTCTCCGTAGAACTCCTTTGTGAACGCGTTGTTGATAACTTCTATATTGTCGTTTTCAGGTATTTTTTCAACGGTGATAGGTTCTCCGGTCAATTCTTCTCCTGCATTGATCAGATAAACTTGACTCGCTATTTCTGACATATAAAGAGCTGCTTCGGTTCCGGAATAACCTCCTCCTACAACAGCAACTTCTTGGTCTGCATACAGAGGTCCATCACATAATGCGCAGTAACCTATACCTTTATTCAGGAATTTTTCTTCGTTTTTTGCATTAAGTCTCTTTGCCTTTGTCCCCAGACCCACGATAACAGCTTCGGAGATAAATTCGTTTTCAGTCGTGATCACTCTGAAATCTTCTCCTTCTTTCTCAATTTTTTCCACCTTTTCTAGCTCGATATCTATATCATAGTCCTTGACGTGCTCCTCGAACTTTTCAGAAATGCTCTGACCTGATTCTTTTTTGAATCCCAGATAATTGGATATGTGGTCGGTCAACATCAGCTGACCTCCAAAATCTTCTGTTATCATCTTTGTGTCAACGTTGCTTCTGGCTGCGTATATTGCTGCTGAACAGCCCGCAGGACCTCCTCCCACTATAATCAGTTCTTTCTTTTCCATGTTACAAAAAACCTCTCTAACTATTAAATTGTTTATTGTTTTCCTTCTTGAGGAAACTTTAAATAAGTTTGTGTATAAATGTTGAACTAATACTAACTAAGGTGATGATCATGAGTATCGACGAGATAAAAGACAAAAAGAAGGAAGAAATGAAGAAAAAAAACCAGGTTGAAGTTTTCACAACTCCCACGTGTCCTTATTGCACCAAGATCAAAAAATGGATGGATTCCGAGGGTATTGAGTATAAAGAACACAACGTGGCACAGGACAAGAAAAAAGCAAAAGAGATGATGAAAATGTCCGGTGAAAGAGGAGTCCCTCAAACGAAGGTGGGTGAAGAAATAATTGTGGGATTCCAGCCGGGAAAGATTAAAGAGGCTTTGAGTGAATAGTTATATTATGGAGTGTCCTCAAGAAATCAAGGAACTGATGAAGACACTTTACGGGTTTTCCCCGAGTGAATCACAGGTAATGACAGTATTATGTGAAGAAGATTCATTGCGTGTAGAGGAAATGGCAGAAATTCTAGACAAGGATAGGTCGACCGTCCAGAGATATGTTTCAAAGTTAAGGGCAGCCGGATTAATAAAAAGGAATTCCGTTACAAAAGAGAAGGGCAAGGGAAGGTACTACGTCTATCACATAGACAAAGAAAAGATGAAAGAGAAAATCCGTAACAAATTAGATTCTTGGAAAAAAGAAAAAGAAGAAGAACTGGAAAAGATCTGACTATTGAATATCCAGAACTTTCCTCAATTTCTCCTTGTCAAATCCTACAATTATTTCTTCTTCATCGTTTTCAACAAGGGTTACAGGAACTCCTCTCTGCCCAGATTTCTTCACCATTTCCTCTGCTCTTTCTTTGTTTTCCGCTACGTTGAATTCGCTGTACTCAATTTCTTTCTCATCAAAAAATTTCTTGATTTTATTACAGTAAGGACAAGAAGGGGTTGTAAACAGCTTTACATCGGTCATAAGATACACCTGTTAAAGTTTTATTTGAGATACTTAAAAAACATCATATCCTTAAAAAAATCGGTTCGTAGTTAGAACTTATGAGCAACCAAAAAAACTTTAGATCCAAGATGGGAGAGTCTTTCTATTCCGATGCCGTAACAATAGTTTTCGGTAAAGGAAGATTTGTTATGGATTTCAAAAAAACTGCACCTAGGATTGATAGAGTGGGTGGAGAACAAAGCCAATCATTAATAACAGAACATAATCCGGTTATTCTTCAGCCAAAAGCAGCCAAAATGATGCTTAAAATCCTTGAGAACAATGTTGAGAAATACGAGGAGAAGTTTGGCGAGATCGAACTACCGAAAAAGAAGAAAAAAGAGGACATAGAGGAGAGGTCAGAAGCCAACACGGAGTCACATAATTACATTGGATGAATTTCATGGTGGCTGAGAATCTTTTTAGTCTTGAAGAAGCTTTATATCTCGAGGCAAACAGTCTGGCAGGTTTTTTCCTGCTGGATTTATTAATGTTTTTCTTCGCTGTGTTTTTAATATATTTGCTGCCTATTTATGTTGTCTACCTTCTATTTCAAACCTCGGATGACAAGAAAATAGCTTTGATAATTTGTTTGAGCATTTTACTGACTTTTGTTTTTTTAAACGGAATATCCGGATTGTTAATAAGAGATAGGCCTTTAATAGAACACGGTACTGTTTCAGAGTTTTATGGAAGTAGAACTGAACGAGTATTTAACAATCCTTTTACACTGCTTCATAATATCTTTGAGACCTCTTATGACTCTTTCCCAAGCAATCACATGGCTGTAGTAGTTGGATTCTTGATACCGTTGTTGTATAAGAAAGATATTAATCCTAAAACACTATTTTTCTTGATATTATCTTTTTTGATAGGAATAGGAAGGTTTTTTGTAGGATATCATTATCCCATCGATTATATAGGATCTTTTTTCGCCGCATCTCTTGCATTTGGGATAATTTATCTTGTAGATAAAGACTTGGACGGTTATCTTGATTTAGTTGTGGATAGAATTCCCTAAAACACTAAATTTTTTAAATACTTGCCGTTTTAGTCACGATTTTACCTAAGATAAATAAAATATATATGTATCTTATTTTGGGAACAGTGCTTTACACCAATAACAGTTAAAAGATTAAAGATGTAGTTTAAATCGTTAGATAAATGCCCTGGTAGTGTAGTCCGGCCAATCATACTGGCCTCTCGCACATCAAGAAAATGTGGAGCTAGCCAGTGACCCGGGTTCAAATCCCGGCTAGGGCATCTAGACGTCTTGAAATTTTTCTATATATGGAAAAGAATGATCAAGATTTTTTTAGTTTAATATTATCAAAGACAGATTTG
>JALDAE010000027.1 GCA_022729335.1 Candidatus Nanoanaerosalina halalkaliphila | reverse complement strand
CTGATGTAAGTACGAAACCGCCCAAAAAAGCCCATTGAAACATTTCAACTGGGGATCTTTCTCTGAAGAGGATATCAAATAGAAAAGGAACGTTTTGCCCTGAATAAAGTTCTCTAACACCAAATACATTGAGAAAATCAAAAAGTAAAATAGACAAATATGATAAAAAGAGGAATCCCGCACCCAGCAAAATAATATGCCTGTGATCAAAGTTTTCCTTTTTCAACATTCTTGATTCTCATTTATCATTAAAATTTAAATTAATGAGTACTGGAAAGGAAAAAAAGGAGAATTACTGGAAAAGCCTGCTGTGTTCTCCCAGAAGAGATTCCCTTACTTCTGCATTGCGAACCCTTGCTTTCTGGTCAACTATAGAAGACTCCATGCTGGAACCCTCTATTTTTGCCTCCGGAAACACTATACAGTCTTTCAGCTGCGAATTTGCTACTTCTGCTCCTTCCATAACGTACACGTTACCTTCCATCTGTGTGTTTCTCGTTCTTCCCTCGACAATTTTTTCACCGGTTCCGTGAACAGCTTCATGAGCCTCCAGGTAACCTTCTCTTGTTCCCACATCTACCCATTCGCCGGTGAAAGGAAATCCTTTGAAAGTTCTCTTCTTGTGAGCCCATTCGATCAATCTACCTGGCTCGTCAAGATACTGGTCCGCAGGGATATCGGTCTGGGCGAAGTGTTCCTCGTACTTGTCAAAAAGATCAAGGTCTTTCTCCGGGAAAAAGTAGCATGCAGTGGAAGCAAGAGTTGATCTTGGTTCCTCAGGTTTTTCCTGAAAACCAACAATCTCGTGATCCTCATTAGTCTCAACGACACCGAATGACTTGGCTTTCTCCTTTGAATCAAGCTTGTAACATGCAAGTGCAGGGTAACCGTTAACCTCATCAAGGAACTCGTCAATATCAAGGGAATAATAGTTATCTCCACCTATTACTACGTAATCGTCACTTGGCTTACATTCCAGCAGGTTGATTATGGCTCCTATAGTGCCTGGTTTTTCCTCTTCACAGTTCTGATCCTCGACCACAACTTCAACCTTGTCCTCGTAACCAAACTCGGATACATACTGTTCAAAATCCTCGGAAAACTTTTCATTAGTTGAAATATAGATATCTTCTATATCATCTTTTTCAGCTAAATCCTTGATAATAAAATCTATGATAGGTCTTCCATTTACAGGCAGTAATGGTTTAGCACGGTTTTTTGTTATTGGCCAGAGCCTTGTTGCATGTCCTCCTGCTAAAACTATTGCTTTCATAAAGAGATACACCTTTTGTATTACGTTATATTATTCATTGAATAGAATTATTTAAATACTTTCTGCCGACCCAAACATTTTTTTAGAGCTGTAAAAGAAAAAAAGGGTTTACTATCAGGCGAATATTTCCTCGTGAAGGTTCTCGCCCGATAAGAAGTTCTTCTCCATACCAATGTTTCCATCTTCAAGATCCTTGATAGCGCTTTCAAAGTCCTCCATGGTTACTTCGATATCGGAAAGATCATCGTCACGGTAAATTGCTGAAAGAGCGGACTGCTTTGCTATCTGTTCAATATCCCTACCGCTGACCTCATCAGGAAGTTTGTCAACCACTTCCCACATATCAACGTTTTCAGCAATATCAAATTTTCTTGTGTGTACCTGAAGAATCTCTCTCTTTGCATTTTCATCAGGCAAACTTACCTCTATAGCGGAACACCTGTTCAGTATAGCAGGATCGATTATTGAGGGCTTGTTTGTAGCAAAAATCGATACTACGTTCTGGTTTCCTTCGTCGTTTCCAAGCCCATCAAGCTCGGATAGAAGCTGGGACATAGTCCTCTCTACTTCTTCACCTCCATGTCGGCGGTTTTCCTGTCTTTTCTTCGCAATAGAATCAATTTCATCTATAAATACTATTGCAGGTCTATCACTGCTTCTTGCCTGGTCATAAAGTCGCCTTACTTTCTTTGCTCCTTCTCCTATGAATTTCTCGACCAGCTGAGGTCCGTTTATCATGAACATGTCCGCATCGTACTCGTTTGCAAGTGCCTTGACCATCAAAGTCTTTCCTGTGCCCGGAGGACCCACAAGCATTAGACTCTTGTTCAGATCAACTCCCCATTTTTCTATCTTTTTCCTTCTTTCTTCTTCAAGTTGTATTCCAACATTTCTTCTGAGAGACTGTATAACTTCACTTAGACCTCCAACATCTTGGAAAGTTTTTGAAGTATTTATACATTCAAAATCAGGATCCTTCCTCTTTTTCAAAACATCAATAATCTGGAAGTTCTGCGGGTTTAGAGCTACCTCGGTACCTACAGTTAGATCTTTTTCCGAAAGATGGTTCGGGAACCTTACCCCGTACTCGCCTTTCTGAGCTGACTGTGGCTCCACCCATATCCAGTCTCCTTCGTACTCTTTTACTACAATACCCCTCAAAACTGTTGGGTGCTTTCGATTGCCTTTTTTAGATTTATTACGTGATTTCTTCACCATATCCACCTTCTCGGTATCTTCTCTTGTTTCGATTTTGGAAGCCAATTTTTTAATATGTTCCTTGTAGAACTCTTCATCTTTCTTGCCCTCAAGAGAATTATTGTAATATCTTAAAAGATTTTGTAAATCCGAGGATTCCTTTACGGCCTCCCTGATCTTTTCAAGTTTTTCCTCAGATATTTCATCTTTAAGAAGTTCTTCCCTGATATCAGGTTCCTTTGACATGGATTTCTGTTTACCATCAATTTATTTAAATTTGGAGAATTTCTTCAAAAAAGTTAACGAATGATTAAAACAGGTCTTTTATTCGGTTCTTACTGGCGGAATTCTATATCAGGAGCCTCTACCTCGGTTGTACAAACCCCATCGTCACATATTCCCCTACATTCAGCATCGGTTTCACACTCGGATCCTTCTGGCAGTTCAAAGACTATAGGATCTCCTATATTTCTGGTCTGTGCATTACCTATTATATCTATAACCTCCACATACAAATCAAACTCTTCATAAGTATCTGAACTGTATTCACAATTTAGTTCAAAACCATCGTAAACTCCGCTCACTGTACAGCCATCAATTTCATCATCACAATTGCTATCCTTACAGAGTTTCACGTCCTGAAGTGGATAAAGGATATCATTATCTGAAAAATCAGCCTGAAAGCCGTTCTCATCGTAATCAGGTCCCATCATCCTTGGATATATATCTCCACCAGTTCCCACTTCAAAGTTGAACTCCACAGTATCACCAGCCATCATGTGGTTTTGAGAAATGCACCAGTCTGTTTCACAGCTTATTCTTGGATAATAAGAGTGATCGGTTATATTTACATATATATCGAGCTTGGATTCGTCCACGGGATCCCCCAAAAGATGAGCGTTCTGAGTTGAGTAATCATCAGAGTGTTTGTTCTCTGCAAAAGATATAAGGTAGAAACAGTTATCCTCCATGTCAAGACACTCTTCCTGGAATTCTTGGCCAGATATCTCTTCATCTTCTCCAGTCCTCTCATCTTGATGTTCGGCGTCTTCACTGGTAGTATTATATGCTATAATTTCCGAGATCTCGAACGGTGATTTTTCCAAAGCTTCTATAGATGTATCCCCATCTTCTTTAACTGCTTCTGGGTAAAACCCTAGACATACGGATCTACCAGTTGGGTAGTCATCGGGAGTACCGGCATGACCACCGAATTTCCCATCTTGATAATCCCTGTAGTCCTCAGATATAATCAGGACCTCCCTTGCTTTGTCGTGACATCCTTCATCTCTGTCCTGGTAATAATTAACATGAAAATTAGTTTCTACTACTCTTGTATCTTCTTCGAGACGTCCAAGATCATCAAAAACCCTTATATCAGCTTCGTCAAAAAAGTTTTTGCTAAGGCAAACCGCCCTGTCACCATCGAGAGGTTCGTCGTCCCCTCCCTTAATATGGCTTCCGTATTCAGATCCTAATGCAGGTGTTGTAAGGCGGAAAACCTCTACCTCGTCTTCTGCACATGTGTGTTCATCTCTGACTATCTGAACATTGGATAAAACAACTATGCTAATAGTTAACAAGAAAAACATTAAGAAAAGGTGTTTTCCCTTGACAGTGATCTTTCCCATCAGTGGACCACCTCTATCTCGCTGTCTCCGATTATTTCACCTTCTTCGTCCTCATACATATAGATTCCCTGGAACTGGTAAACCCCGGTATTGGTTGAACTGAACTGGTATTCAACTGTTTCTCCTGCAGGAACATCATTGAACTCGTATTCCTCTCCATTCACCCTGTCAATTATATTAACTGTTCCATCTATATCTCCATCAACAGACAATTTAATATTGGTATTCGCAAGAACATAATTTGTGTCGTGTTCTATCTCTCTTATAACTGTCACTCTATCTGCACCCATTAATCCATAATAATATGAACCGATAACAAGCAATAAGAGGACAAGCAAAGTAATCAAAACTTCTGATTTGTGTTCGTATAGATAAGAGAGTTTCCTGTTTTCTTGGTCGATCATAAAAGATATCTGTTAAAAATTACGTGATAGTATTATATAAAAATTATAGAACTATGAAAAAGAGCGGACCCGGAGGGATTTGAACCCTCGACCTACAGCTCTCTCCTCCAGCATTAGGAGGCTGTCGCTCTTTCCAGGCTGAGCTACGGGCCCTTATTACACCTAAAAATAACTGATCAACAAAACTTATAAGTCATACCCGGTTATATATCATGGAAAAAATCCTTTTCATACCCCACAAGATCACCGAACCCTTCCTTACCGACAAAAACATCACAAAACTCCTTGTAAGTATTTTCAAGTTCTTTCCTTGAACCATTTGTAGATATTAAAGTTGCTATTTCCTCAGCAATTTCATCAAGCTCTGGATCTGAGTTTATTTCCTTTGATAAAAAACCTCTTTGACTATGAAGGTACTGAGAAACGGCTGGTTGAGTAATATCCAAAAGTTCCGCTATCTCCATCTGTGTATAACCTCTCTTGCTTAGCTTCTCCGTGACTACTTTCCTGAGCGCTGGTAAAACTTTTTCCACTAATGGTTCGGATACCGGGTTAAGCATACAACAACTTATAACGCGGTTATAGTTTTAACTCTTACCATGAAAAATACGAACATACCAGAAACTTATTTAGAAAAAAGAGTTCAACAATTTGTTGGTAATCAGATGAAAGCAATAATACTGGCAGCAGGGAATGGAACAAGAATGAGTCCACTTGCGGAGGAAAAACCCAAGCCTTTGCTTAAAGTGGGTGGAAAACCTATCATCGAGTACAATATAGACAACATCAGGGAAAAGGTGGACGAAGTGATTATCGTCGCAGGATACAGGAAAGAAAAGTTGTTCGATAAATACGAAGACGACAAAGACATAAAGATAGTTGTGCAGGATCCTCCCGAAGGTACTGCGGACGCGGCTTTGAAAGCAGAGAAACACATAGAGGATTCAGCAGTTATAATGAACGGTGACGATATTTACGGGGAAGATATCAAAGAGCTATGTAATCATGAAAGAGCTTTCCTTGTTTCTGAGACAGATGAACCTGAAAAGTACGGTGTATTCGAGAAAAAGGACGATAAAATAGTTGGGATACAGGAAAAACCTGCCAATCCTCCGTCCAACCTAGTGAACGTCGGTTGTTTCAAGGTATGCAAGAACTTTTTTGAACACCTAAAAAAAGTTGAGAGATCCGAAAGAGGAGAGTACGAGATAACTGATGCCATGCAGGAATACATGGATGAAGAAGAGATAGGTTTCGTAAAGACGGATACCTGGTATCCATGTAGCTATCCCTGGCAACTACTAAAAGCCAACAAGGAATTGCTGAAGGAAAAAAACAGATCTATCGAAGGAAAGGTCCATGAATCAGCAACCATCAAAGGAGATGTCGTTGTGGAAGAGGGCGCTGTTATCAAGGAAAACACGGTTATCCAGGGCCCTGCATTGATCAAAAAAGGTTGCGAGGTCGGCCCAATGACTCATATAAGGCCCTCCACGGTTCTTGAAGAAAATGTGAAAGTTTCCAAGTCAGAGGTCAAGAACTCTGTGATCCTCGAAGGTACAGCGATCCCCCATTTCAATTACGTCGGAGATTCCTATGTATGTAAAAACGTTAACTTTGGTGCGGGAACAATAACCGCAAACTTGAGGAACGACCACTCCACTGTAAAGGTAAAGGTAAAAGGAGAAATAATAGACACCGGTATGAAAAAAGTAGGAGCTTTCATAGGTTCCAACACAAAAATAGGTGTTAACTGCAGTATCAACCCCGGTGTAAAGATAGGTTCCGACGTAAAGACCAACTCGCACATCAGGATAGATAGAAACGTTAAAAAAGGAGAGGTTTTAAAGTGAAACTCGGTCTTGATTTCGACGGTGTGCTTTTTGATGCGGGTCTTTTGAAGAAGAAGCTCGAGGAAAAATACGGAGATTTCAGGAAAACTTACCATGCTAACAAATCAGAAGGTGTCTACAACTTCAGGGAACACTGTGAAGACATGGGAGTCGAGATAGGAGAGTTTCTGGATACTGTGGAGGATTATGCGTCTGAATGCCTATATGAAGACGTCGAGGTTCTGGACGAAATTGACTGTGACAAGATAATCGTCACAAGAGGTAGAAGAGATTTCCAAGAAGCCAAAATAAAAGGTTCAGGAATCCTGGATTACGTTGATAACTACAAAATTGTAGAGGAGTATACTTCGAAAGACTTTGATGAAGTGGATATACTTGTTGATGACACACTGGAGGAGCTTTATGATTTCAAAGGTAAAAAAATATTTTTTGACAGGTCAGAAAACAAATTAAAGGATGTTGCAGATGCTGTCAAAAACATGCTGGCACCAAAATACTGATCAAGAAGATTTATGAATCCGAACAAAGTCTTTAAACGATACGATATACGTGGAAAGTATCCACTTGAGATAAACGAAGAGTTCTCAAAAAAACTTGGGAAGGCTGTGGGATCATACGTACTGAGGAATAATGGCAACAGAGTAGTTGTATCCCGGGACAACAGGGAGTGTTCTGTAAATGTCAAAGAACCTTTTCTAAAGGGTTTAAGAGCTACAGGGGTTAACATCGTTGATATCGGAGAAGGCCCCACTGACAGACTGGCTCTTGGTGCAAAGATGTACAGAGGAGTAGGTGTTCAGATAACCGCATCCCACCTTTCCTGGGACAAAACAGGTTTCAAACTTGTATACACAAGGGGAAACGGTTTTGACAACGAGGACCTGGACGAGGTAAAAAAGATTTTTATAGACGAGGATTTTAAAAGTTACAACGACAGTTTCGAGGTTGATGAGTCCTTTGAATTCGATGAGACCTATGAAGAAGAGATGGTGAATTATTTCGATGGGCTTAACGGAAAGGGACAGAGAGTTGTTCTTGATGCATCCGGAGGCCCGGCAAAAGAGTTTGCAAAATCTATAATGGAAAAGATGGGTTTCCAGGTATCTGTTATCGAAAGAGAAAACCCGGATCCATGCCCTGACCCTCAAAAAAGAAAAGACGTGATCAAGAAAGTAAATGAAGAGGATGCGATACTCGGTATTGTTTTTGACCCTGATGCTGACCGAGTTTATATTGTGCACCCTGAAAAAGGATGGATAGATGGAAACTCCGTAATTTACACATTGATAAAACTAAAAGATGCTGAGAAAGTAGCTGTTTCCGTTGATTCGGCCGAATTCATTGAAGAAACCGGTGCAGATATATCTTACTCCCGTGTCGGGGACATATTTGTGTCAAAGAAAGGTGTGGATGTTGAGGCCGAGATACTTGGAGAACCTAACGGCCATTATGCTCTCACGGATTTTTGCTGGTACAACTCCGGTATACTTGTAGGTGCATACATAGCAAATAATTACGCGGAGTTTGAAAAAGTGCTTGAGGAGGTTCCTCAACACGTTACAGTTGAAAAAACGATCAAGACCCCAAGCGAGGCATCAAAGAAAAGAAAAATGGACAAGGCGATGAAGATGGCGCCAAGGGATTACAACATAATCAACACTATAGATGGAGTCAAGTTCTATGGAGAAGGTTTCACATCTCTGGTCAGACCATCAGGTACAAGCAACAAGATAAGGATTACTGTTCACGGTGAGAACGAAACCAGAGTCGAGGAAGCAGCCGAGGAAATCTACTCCGAGCTTTCATGATTTCTCATGTAATGGAAAAGATACTCCTGGGCATAACCCGTGTATTTTTCACCGAAGAAATCTCTGAAGTTATCACCCAGTTTCCGGTAGTTCTTGTCGTACATCTCCGGATAATGTTTCTTAACGGCTTTTTTTATCCATGTATCAACAGGGAAAGCCTCGAGTTTTCCTGCTCCAAATAGAAGAACACAGTCAGCTACCTTGTCACCAACTCCGTAAAGTTTTTTTATCTCGTCATGTGCTTCCCTGTAATCCATGTCCTTTATTTCTTCAAGACTTACCTCACCGTTCATTAACTGTTCAACTGTTTCAACTATGTATTTCGCCCGGTAACCAATCCCGAGATCTCTCAGTTCTTCCTCGGATGCCTCAGAAAGCTGGTCAACGGTGGGGAACTGTAGATACGTCTTCCCGTTAACCTGGACTTTTGTTCCGTATCTCTCAGCAAGGCTGTTGAACATGTTTTTTATCCTTGGAATCCTCATTTGAGGGCTGCAGAGATAGGAAATTAGGCAAGGAAAGAAATCATCGTTTAGTATGCGTAGACCTTCATATGTCTCCAGGGCTCTATCAAGAAACTTGTCCTTTCCTTTAAGCCTCTTTTTTATATTTACAAGGGATTCATCAAGTCTAAATCTTTTATTGATCTGATTTTCCATTCCTCCGGTGGCTTTATAGTGGATTTTATCGTTCTCCTGCCATATTACAAGTAATTCTCCTTCAGAAGTAGTGTAGTACTTTTCACCGTCCGACGTGTAAAGGTTTCCGTCTTTTTTCTTGTACCATGAGAATGTCTGGCCGACCTCGAGTGTTGTCCCGAGATCAAGTTCTTCAGCAGGTACTTCTATGTAGCCCTCTATCATCAAAAAAATCTTTTAGAAACAAACCTTTTGAAGTTATCAGTCATCCCCTGGAGTGTACTTGAAAAAATCAGTTCCCTTCTCATCATCCGGTTTTTTGGACCCTTTTTTTGCTTTTTTCGGGTCGTACGATCTTCCGCACCTGTGGCATTTCACCCTTTTCCGGGCTTTGGATTTCTGCTTGTGTCCACATTTAGGGCAGACAAGATACTCGGACATACAGATAGATATTGTGATCCATGAGATAAAACTCTTTGGAGTAACAAATTAAACTTCCTCAATTTTCTCCATCCTTTTTTGAAAACGGAACTCCTCAAGAAGCTCCAGAACCTGTTCAGGTACAAGCTCCTTCCAGCTCTCATCACCTTTCTTTGCCTTTTTTCTGATCAGTGTGCCTCTGTAAATATCTCTACGGTAAAAAGGTGGTTTCTTTACTCTGTGGTTTTTTCTTTCGAAACACTCGCGTGTCCATTCGTTTCCGGATACTACAACCTCGAACTTGAATTTCTCCTCTATAGACTCGACCCATTCCTCATCAGACTCCTTGTCACTTACAGGGAAGACATCTTTACCCGGAAAACATTTCTTGATAAGTTTTCTCCGTTCATTGTAGGAGAGAGGATTGTCAAATGTGTTCATCTTCTCCGAGCTACCTACAAGTATCACGGGCGTGTGACTTTTATCCAGGTGTTCAACTACTTTTCTGTGGCCTCTGTGGAAAGGCTGAAACCTACCTATAAAGAGAGCTATGTTGATAATTTAACCTCTTTAAAGGGGTTCAACAAGTTGTTTCAATGCTTTTTTTGTGTTATCTGCTTTAACTATACCTGAAGCTACCAGAATACCTTTTGAACCTAGCTCAGTAGCTTTTTCAACATCTTCTTTTGTCTTCACTCCAGCACCTGTTAGGACCTGTGTATCGACTGATTTAACAACTTCTTCAAGTACTTCGGGTTTGGCGTTGGATACAGAAACATCCCCTCCTATAAGCTCGGGTGGCTCATACGCGATGAAATCAGGGTTGAGCCTGTCAACTTTCTCGGCCAGTTCCACATTGTCAACACATACAATAGTTGTGAACAGCTCTTTTTTACACCTGTTAACGGTTTTCTTGATTTTGTCAAGAGCCACCTGGTCCTCAGAATGATTTATGAGAGTTCCCGTTGCACCGTTGTATTTAAGCGTTTCAACTATGTCTTTACCGGTGTTTGAACCGTATCCGTGATAATCCGTATGCTGGGCAAATACTGGAAGCGTTACCCATCTTGTGACT
>JALDAE010000008.1 GCA_022729335.1 Candidatus Nanoanaerosalina halalkaliphila | reverse complement strand
CTTTAGCTGCCTGTTTTCCGGCTTCGTACGGATCCTCTGCATCGGAAATTCCCTGACCGACATTAATATTTTTCATTTTTCCACCTTTTTTACCATGGTGTAAAACCTTGGTTATTGATTATTCAGGAGTGAATAATTTTTTACAGGTTCTTTTAACCGACTTTTAAACCCTTTAGAAGAACATTTAGAGAAGTAGATTATAAAGGTTTGGGAACTATGGTGTTACACTATAGTAAAAATCACTTGGCTGTGACGAACTAGAGAGTTTCTAGAAGTAGTTTTTTAGCTTTCCAGCATCTCGTGGATGGTCCTGTATTTTTCGACCTCTTGAGGCCATGCCACTAGTGCCCTGTCTATCTTCTTGACGTGTATTTTTCCATCTCTTGCCAGCTGGTCGAAATGGTATTTTACCTTGGAGATCACTGATTTGTTTCCATCGTCGTCCTCTGGAAACAGTTCGAGGTTCCTGGCCACCTCTGAGACATGTGTGGGCCATTTTTTCTGTATGGTGTGGTAGATTTCTTCCCTGAGTTTGTGCGAATTTTGGGCCATTATTAAGTATTACTATCTCTACAAGGTTAAAAACTTTTTTATATGGTAGAAAAGAATTTCAACGAACTCTATTGTTACCTTGTTATAATAAAAAACCGGTACAGAAGTCCTCTATTGTATTTATTACCAAATATATTTAATTCAAGTTTTACAATTTTTCTTTAAGTATGGTCTTTGAGTCTTTGAAGGATAGAGTGACCGAGGTTTTTTCCACTGAAGAGGAGCAGGTTATTGGGGACGAGGTGATTGATAACCTTGAGATAGACAGCGGTTCGAACGAGATTATACATATAGATGAGCCGGATGATATACAGGAGCTTGATGTCAGGTATCCGCTGATAAAGCCGTTTGCAAATGCCAGGATTTTCTTTGATGAGGAGGAGGGAGAGATACTTTACAGTATAGAGGAACCGGAGCTCAACGAAAAAGAGGAAGAGATTTTTAACAAGCTAAAGAGAGGTATGGAGAAAAAGATCGATGTTTCCCTCTCCGAGCTGGATTCTACTTCAAAGATAGTTGATTACCTGGGATCCAAGATACAGGATGTTGCCTATGAACTGGGAATGGAGATAACGAATCAGAACCTCAAGAAACTTATGTATTTCATATACAGGGATTTCGCCGGACTCAACGAACTGGAGCCGCTTATGCATGATCCCTATATAGAGGACATAGGTGTTTCGGGTCTAAGAATACCAACTTATATTGTTCATAGCAAGTTCGGTTCTATAAAAACCAGTTTAATGTTTGACAAGAAAAGCAAGCTTAAAAACCTCGTTGTGAAGCTTGCGGAGCGCTCGGGAAAATATGTTTCCTATGCTGAACCTCTTCTTGACGGATCGCTTCCCGACGGTTCCAGGGTTAACGCGTCCCTCACCGAGGACGTAACGACCAAGGGTCCAACTATATCTATAAGAAAATTTCAGGAGACGCCATACTCTGCAGTTGACCTTATCAGGTTCGGTACAGTGGATTATGATATAATGGCGTATTTCTGGATGGCTCTGCAGTATGATAAATCCATATTGACCGCAGGTGGGACAGCGACAGGAAAAACAACTTTTTTGAACTCTGTAGTTACTTTTATACCTCCCGAACAGAAGATTGTTTCCATCGAGGATACCCGGGAGTTGCAGCTACCTCATGAGAACTGGATTCCTTCTGTTTCAAGGTCTTCTTTTGGACTGGGAGCTGACACCAACCAGGATATTGGTATGCACCAGTTGCTGAAAGAGTCTTTCCGTCAGAACCCTGACTATGTAGTTGTAGGAGAGGTACGTGGAAAAGAGGCTTCCGTGCTTTTCCAGGGAATGTCTTCAGGACATCCTTCACTTGGAACGCTCCACGCTTCTTCGCCACGAGCAGTTGTAAAAAGGCTAACTACTCCTCCCATAAACCTTTCTTCATCCCTTGTAGAGTCGCTTGACATAATAGTGATACTTACAAGGGCAAGGCAGTACGGTGAAAACGCAAGAAGAGTTAAAGGAGTTTATGAGATTGAAACCATCACCGATGACGGATCCCCTCGAACAAACCAGTACATATCATGGACGCCGATAGACGACACTTTTTCTCTTAAGAGGGATTCGAACATACTTAATAACATAAGACAGCAGTTCGGATACACTCAGGACGAGCTTGAGGAGGAGCTGGATAACAGAACCAAGGTACTAAAATGGATGGACGAACAAGATATTAATGAGTTTTCAAAGGTAGCCAAAATAGTTTCGGAGTATTACAATGACAAAGAAATGATTTTGGAGGCTGTAGAGGAAGATTATTCTTTTGAGGAAATGTTAAATGAGGGAGAAGTTGAGGAGGTCGTATTTGAGAAAGAGGATATTGGAGATATTGCAGTTGAGAAGGAAGAACCTTCGGACGAGAATGTTCCTGGCCCGGATGAATTGACGGAAGGTTCGGGAGATGATGAGCAGGTTTCGGGAAGTTCCGAAGACAAGATGGAGGATCCTTTTGAGGGAGAAGAAATAACTGAGAATCCTTTTGGCGAGGAAGATATCATAGAGGAGAATCCGTTCGAAGATGACTTGATAGAGGGACAGGTCGTTGAAAATCCTTTTGAGTGATTTATTCTGCTTTTATTCCGTTTTCCGTTATCTTGTATTCTGTCCATTCATCGACTTCCGTGGTCTTTGACATCCTAGGTATAGAAATATATCTGTCACCGTCCTCTTTTTTCATCTCTATAACTCCATCAGCAACATAATTAAGTGTTGAAAGGTCTTTTTCATCATGCACTCCCTTTTCAACTGTCAACAAGAAAACTCCTCCACTTGCCTTTGTCTTGGCGCTCACAACCTGTAAGAACCTTACTGTTGAATTTATATCTGTGAAGAAGGTTAAACTGGATGCTGAATCCATTACAACTCTTTTCTGGACATCTTCAAGTTCCTTTAAGGCATCCGACAAGGTCATGTTAAGCTGGTTCAGGTCGGAAGGTCCCTGTACAGTATACTTCCCTGAAAGCTCCTCTCCAAGCTTCCACGAGTAGACATCCATTATTATGAAATTATCTTTGTCTTCAAAGTTCCATCCAAAGCCCTTGGCATTTTCTTTTATTTCTTCAGGCGGATTATCCAGTGCGATGAAAAGACTCCCCTGATCGTTTTTTAGGCCTTCCGCTAGAAATTGCTGGCAGAAAACGGTTTTGCCCGATCCAGGAGGTCCAACAAGCAGGATTGTCGATCCTTTTGGCAGCCCTCCTTCAAGCATATCGTCGAGTTTCTGAATTCCTGTAGACTCTCTTTCTGTCATATGTTTTTCTGTTTATTTTGCATAGTTTTAATTTTTTTGTATAACCTCCTCTTTTTTCCAAAATTATTTATTAGATGTCCTAAAATTATTCTAACAGATATCTATGCCAGAGGTAGAAAAATTGCCGACAGGGATCGAAGGTCTAGATGATTTATTAAATGGAGGCATTCCGGAGAACCATTCAGTTTTTGTAGCAGGTCCTGCAGGATCCGGAAAAACAACTTATGCTCTTGAGTATCTTTATAAAGGCGCTCATGAATACGACGAGAACGGTCTTTATGTTTCTTTCGAAGAAACAAAGGAACAGCTGATAGAGGATCTGCCTTTTGACTGGGAGTTCGAGAAGTACCTGGACAGCAACAAGCTCAATATAACCAAGTACGATCCATATCAGTACGAAGACATAATCGATCTTATCAGAAGCTCAGTTAAAGAGAACGATGCTAAAAGAGTTGTGGTGGATTCTTTAACGGCACTAAGTCTTTATGTTGACAATATAAAGGATGTCAGAAAGCTGATACTGGATATGAATGAGACTTTGAGGAAACTGAAGTGCACCACGTTATACACGGGAGAGATCAAGACAGGTAAACCGGATCAGGTATCACGTTACGGTGTTGAAGAGTTTATCGCCGATGGAGTTATCCTGCTTAAGCTGAGTCAAGAGGGATCAGAACTTAGTAACAAGATACTTGTACGTAAGATGCGTGGAACGGACCACGACAAGGGAGAACATCCTTTCAGATTCGAGGATAATGGTTTGAAGATTTACGCTAAAGAAGAGGCCTTTAGTTCTTCGGGAAGTTCTGGCGGAAGCGATGATTTGTTTTAAACTTTGAACTAGTTTGAAGGGTCCAATATGGCAAATCAAGATAAAAAAGATTTTTTAGAAAGAATAAACAGGGCTCTCAACGCTGAAAGTTTTTCTGGTATGAGTAATGCTCTTGCAGGAGACTTTGTGGATGATTATTCCCATCTTTTTCTCGACCTTAAGGACGACCTGGATAGATCAGGGATGGATTTCCTTTACCGTACATACCTTTCCCAGATAGCTGTTTTGACGGTTATGTCGTATATAGGAAGTTTTATGGTGACTGCAACGGTTCTAATCATTATCTCGCTAAATATTATTTTGAGCCTTGTGCTACTGATAGTTGTTCCGATACTATTGACCTCTATTTTCTTTGTGTTTTTCTACAAGTATCCCTCCATGGAAGCATCGTCTCGGGCCAAAAGCATAGAGAACAATCTACCTTTCGCTCTTAACCAGATGAGCGCTGTTGCCATGTCCGGGGTTTCCCCAGCTGAAATGTTTAAACTTTTGCAGAACTTCAGCGAGTACGGCGAACTTTCGAGAGAATCTTCTAAAATAGTGAACAAGGTAGAGTTATTCGGTTCTGATGTTACGACCGCTTTGTCCGAAACCGCTCAGGAAACTCCTTCTGAAAAGTTCAAGGAAGTGCTTTATGGGATGGTTTCGACAATTGATACCGGAGGTAATCTGAAGGAGTTTCTGGAACAGCAGGCGGAATCTGCTCTTTTTGATTACAAGCTGAAAAGAAAAGAACAGATTGAAAGGCTTTCGACATTTGCAAGCTTTTACACAGCACTTCTTATAGTTGCGCCTCTATTCATGGTTGTTATACTAACGGTCATGAATCTTGTAGGAGGAGATTTACTTGGTTACGGTATTGAGCAGTTGCTGAGGATAGGTGTTTATGGAGGGATCCCGACACTAAACATAATATTCTTGCTAGTACTTGAAGTAACACAGGGTGATTTCTGATGGATATAAAACAGCAAATAAAAAGTTTTTACAGGGAGAACAAGACAGTAATTCTTGTTGGAGCTATCTCGGTTTTTATAGGCGTTATGATTCTTTTTCTTAACTACTGGAATTATACTAACTCGACAGATATTTACAGTTTTGGTCCTGAGGATTTGCCGGAAGAAAGAAGAAAAGTAACAATGTTCCGTCCTTTCAACATAACTTTTGATGCTGAGGACCAGGCCGAACTTGACAGCTTGACAATTGAATTAGTATTTGAGAGCGTTCAAGAACAGACCACTTTTTCCGTATATATGAACGAAGAAGAAATTGAAGACGGTATAGTTGGGCTTGATGATGGCGCTGTTCAGACTTTCAATCCTGATCCGGATATATTCCTTAGACAGAACTTGATTCTTGTAGAAGGCGAGTTCGGTCCTCATACCGAGGCCACGATCGAGAGCATGGAAGTTACGGGATATACAAACATGCAGAGATATACTTTCCTGGTTCTGAACATTATAGGTATTATAATCGCTATAGGCCCTCTACTAGTGATAAAGTACAGGCAGTTCCAGAGAAGAGCACAGATAGAGGACCGGTTCCCCGACTTTGTCAGGGATGTTGTTGAAGGAGTTAGGTCCGGTATGTCTCTACCCCAGTCGATTGAAAACACTTCTTCTAATGATTACGGGGCTTTAACAAAGTATGTGGAACAGATGAGCGCCAAGATAGAGTGGGGAATTCCATTTGATCAGGTATTGCAAGATTTTGCTGATGAAACTGACTCAAAAATAATTAGAAGGGCTACTAACACTATTATACAGTCTTATGAGTCGGGAGGTAATGTTGATGAAGTTCTTGGAACTGTGGGAAACAACATAGAAAAAGTCAAACAGCTTGAAAGAGAGAGGAAATCCGAGCTTTACGGACAGATGGTTGCTGGTTACGTGGTTTATTTCATCTTTTTAGGTATCATGGTGGCTCTTATCAACTACTTGCTACCTGCCATGACAATAGGAGGAGACGTTCCTACTACAAACATAGGCGTTGGTGTTATGGAGGATATGGGAGGAATATCTGAAATGTTGAACGTTTACCGACCAATTTTCAGAAACTTGGTAGTGATACAGTCTATTTTTTCAGGGCTGGTGATTGGAAAACTCAGTGAGGGAGAGCTGAAGGCAGGAGGAAAACACGTTGCAATACTGCTAATTGTGGGTTACACTGTCGCGGTAATGTTTATGTGATAGAAAAATCTCTTTTGAAATGTTTTTATCAGGGATTTAACGTCCCCCCGGAACTAACTTATTTAAATAAGAGGGTAACATTTTTAACCAGTCAATACACAGATTATTTACGAGGATTGATTAAATATGGAAAGAAAAGGTATTTCGCCATTGATCGCTGCAGTGTTGTTAATTGCCTTTACGATGGCAGTCGCAGCAATTCTGACAGCATGGGTAACAACTTTTACAGAGGAGACAGCAGAACAAGTAGGGGACGAAGGAGAGGCACAGGTATCATGCTCATTCGCAGGGCTCTCGATTTATGATGCTAGTGCAACTAATGAATCTTATGAGGATGGCATCTCTAGTTCAGTTTCAGTGGCTAACACAGGTACCATGGATTTCACAGGAGAGGGTAATGAAGTAACATTAACAATAGTAGCAGAGGGTCGTACTTTAGCCACGGATACTTTGGACATTTCAGCCGGAGAAGTTAGTGAAGCAACTTTTGATGATGAAGACAGATTTGCTGTTCAAGAAGATGTGTTAGATGAAATAGAAATCCGTGTAGCATCTACCGAATGTCCTGAAGTTGAAGACGTCATGACAATAGAAGTTGAGGACTAGTTTAAAATTTCAAGAGGATATAGTCAGTTTATTGCTGTGGTCTAGATAGAGTTATCTATATCCCTTTTTCTTCTTTTTTTACTTTATTAATGTTTTTTATCCATAATTATTGTTAATGGGTTCTGATAAAATGATGGAGCGATTTTCTGTGGGAGACAAGATCAGGTTAAAAACGGTATCAGGAATACAAAAAGAGGGCACGGTGATGCCTTCTGATGAAGAAGATGAAAAAATAGTTCTTAAACTTGAAAACGGCTACAATATAGGTTTTTCACTTGAAAGTATCGAGGATATCAATTTGATTGAGGAAAAAACTGATGAAGAAAAAGATAGGACAGTTGAAGAACCCGATACCGATGAAGATCTGAAAGATGTTCTTGTACTTCATACGGGAGGCACAATAGCTTCAAGAGTTAGCTACGAGGAGGGAGGTGTAAAGCCAGGTTTTTCGGTTGAAGATCTCAGAGAGATGTATCCGGAAATTTTTGAAACTGCCAACATCAGTTCAGAAATTATTTCCCAGATGTTTTCCGAGGACATGGAACCGGGACACTGGCAGGAAATAGCAAGAAAGGTTTATGAAAAAATAGAGGATTTTGACGGTGTGGTCGTAAGCCACGGCACTGACACTATGCAGTTCACCGCCTCGGCTCTTTCATTCATGTTAAGAGGTGTACGAAAACCCGTTGTTTTTGTTGGTTCGCAGAGATCGAGTGATAGGCCGAGCTCTGATTCGGCTTTGAATCTTAAGGCAGCTATAAAGTTTATAGAGAGCCAAACCCCCGGGGTGTATGTGTGCATGCACAAAAGTTCCGATGATGAAAAGGCCTCGGTACATAGAGGCACAAGAGTAAGAAAGATGCATACTTCAAGAAGGGATGCTTTCGAATCCATAAGGGAAAAACCTTTAGCCATAGTTGATCTTGAAAGAGATGAAGTAGATTTAAGAGAGGACGTTGAGGTAGAAAAAGAAGAAATGGAGTTAATGGATCGAATTGAAGAAAACGTGGGTTTTCTTAAATCGGTCCCGGGCATGGAGGAGGATTGCCTTGATAGATTCTCTGATCGAGAAGGACTGGTGATAGAGGGAACAGGCTTGGGCCATTTACCGGTCAACAGCTTTGATTCCAGAACAGAGCACCATGAAAAGATACTTGAAAGTCTTGAAGATCTATGTGAGGACACTTTAGTATGCATGACATCTCAATGTATAAACGGAAAGGTTAATCTCGATGTATACGATTCAGGCGTAAAAATTAAAGATGCAGGTGTTGTTTCAGCGGAATCAATGTTGCCAGGAACGGCTTATGTGAAACTTATGTGGTCCTTGGGTAATAGTGACAGTATTGAGGGAGCTAAAAAACTTTTCAAACAAAACATTGCCGGAGAATTCGTTGAAAGGGAAGAATACGATGTATTCAAGTAAGGTAGTAGGTATAACGGGCATGCCTCTTGCCGGTAAGACATTGGCTGCAGAGATACTGGAGGAAAAAGGCTTTTCGGTGGTTGACATGGGAGACGTAGTCCGCAAAGAGATGGAAAAAAGAGATATACCGACAGAAGAAGTAGCCGATTTCGTAAATGGACAAAGGGATAAAAAAGGCATGGGCGCTATAGCTGAACTTACTGTTCCCTATCTGAAAGAATCTTTGGAAGAAAGCAATGTCGTAATTACAGGAATGAGAGGGTGGAGCGAGAAAAAAGTTTTTGAGAGCCATATTGATGAAGATATCTTGATGGTGGCCTTGTGGGCTTCAAGGGAAACCAGGAAAAATAGGAGAGAGGAAAGAAAAAGAGAAGAGGATATAAAAGGTCAGGATTTCCATGAAAGAGATTTAAGGGAAATAGATAACGGTATAGCAAAGTTGATGGCTTTGAGCGATGTAATGATTGTTAATGACGGCATAAGTATCGATGAACTTGAGGAAAAAATAGAGAAAAAGGTTTTGAGGAGATAAGATGGATTACGAAGACCTAGGATTTAAATGTGGTGTCGAGATACACCAGCAACTGGACACTGATAAAAAGCTTTTCTGTCAGTGTTCCACGGAAAACGTCAATGAAGGAGCTGACGCAAAGGTTAAAAGAAGTTTGAGACCGGTGCCTGGTGAAAGAGGAAGTGTCGATGATGCCGCAAAGTTCGAATACCTCAAGGAAAATGATTTTGTGTACAATTTCTACAGAGATGTATCTTGCCTTGTTGAACTGGACGAGGAACCACCTCACAGAATAAATCCTGAAGCAATGAATACTGCTATCCAGTTCGCACTGATGCTTGATTGCGAGATACCTGACGAGATACATTTCATGAGGAAGATAGTTCTTGATGGTTCTAACACTTCGGGATTTCAGAGAACGGCAATGATAGGTATGGAGGGTTCTATTGAAACTGATCAAGGCGAGGTAAAGATTCCTGATGTAGAGCTTGAAGAAGAATCTGCGGGGGTACACGGCAAGGAAGATGGAAAAAAAGTATTCGATCTCGACAGACTGGGAATCCCTCTAATAGAGGTGGGAACTGACGCATCCATAAAGAACCCGGAACACGCCAGAGAAGTGGCCATGAAGATAGGTATGTTACTGAGGTCCACCGGAAACGTCAAAAGAGGACTGGGAACCATCAGACAGGATGTAAACGTTTCCATAGACGAAGGGGCCAGGGTTGAGATAAAAGGCTTTCAGGATGTTAGGAATCTTGACAAGCTTGTAAGAAGAGAGGTAAAGAGACAGAAAAGTCTTGTTGAACTAAAGAAAGAATTAAAAGAAAATAATGACTTTGATAAAGAGTTTTCGGATGTTTCAGAAGTTTTTGAAAGTTGTGGTAACAGTATCATAGGATCGGTACTTGATGGAGGCGGAAAGGTATATGCGACCAAACTTCCTCTGGAGGGCAAGATGAACAGAGAGCTCTGTGAAGGGAAGACTCTCGGCAAAGAACTTGCTGGTTATGCCATGGCGCAGGGCCTGAACGGAATAATGCATACGGACGAAGAAGTTGAGAAATACGGTCTTTTTGAAGAGTTCGAAAAGGTTTCCCAACATCTTGACAAGAAAGAAGGAGAGGTAGTTGTTGTGGTTGCCGGGGATGAAGAAAAGGCCTTGAACGCTATAGAGTCAGTGGTTGAAAGAGCTGAAAAATTATCTGAAGGTGTTCCGGAAGAGACAAGATCTGCCAACGATGATTTCACAACTGATTATTCAAGACCTCTGCCCGGATCAGCAAGGATGTATCCCGAGACCGATATAAGGCCTTTTGAGATAAATAAAGAGTTCCTTGAGGATCTTGAAGAGAGAATTCCCGAGACTCTTGAGGAAAAGAAAGAGAGACTTTCGAAAGAGATCGGAGATCAGCTTGCCAAACAGGTAATAAGATCCGATAGATTGAGCGATTTTGAGAAACTATACGAAAGAGATGATTTTGGAAAAGAGTTCGTGGCCAATTTCTTTGTTAACTCTTTGAAGGACGTTGAATCCAGGTATAACGTAGATACGGATGCCCTGGAGGTTTCTGATTTTGAAGAGATCTTTGAACTGTATTCCAAAGACCTGATTTCGAAGGATTCGGTCAAGGAAGTGGTCAAACACAAGGTTATTGATCCTTCAAAGGACGCCTCCGAAATAGTTGAGGAAGAAGACCTCAAAAAATCATCTGATGAGGAGGTTAGACAGGTAGTTAAAGAAGTTCTAAAGCAAAAGAAGGATTTGATTGAAGAACAGGGCGAACATTCCAGAGGAGCTTTGATGGGAGTTGTTATGAAAGAACTAGGAGGTGGAGCAGACGGTTCACTTGTTAACAAAGTACTTTCCGAGGAGCTGGAGAAATATCTTAATTAGAGGTGGTTTTTCACCGCCTCTGATCGATTTTATTTCTTGATTATCGGGGTTATATAAATATTTATAAAGGTTGTTTTTAAAGGAGTGTTTTAGTTAAAAACTCCGGATAGTTAACCGGAAACGATTTATTGGGTGTTTCCAAAATGGAAGAGATAAAAATTGAGAACGTTGTGGCTTCTACTGATTTCAAGAGGAGAATGCCACTGGATAAAATTGCGATATACCTTGAAAACACGGAGTACGAACCTGAACAATTCCCCGGTCTTGTTTACAGGCTTAAGGATCCAAAAGCCGCTGCGCTTATTTTTGGTTCCGGTAAAATTGTTTGTACTGGCACTACCAGTCCTGAAGAAGCTGAAACTGCTGTGTTGAAAATAATTGAGGAGTTGAAAGAATCTGATGTGGTTGTTGAGGAAGAGCCAGATATCACTGTACAGAACGTTGTTGCATCAAGCCATCTGAATCAGAACCTGAACCTCAACAGGATAGCATTTGAACTCGTTGGAACAGAGTATGAACCAGCACAGTTCCCGGGACTAGTTTACCGACTAGACGATCCTAAAGTTGCATTTTTGCTTTTCTCATCAGGCAAGATTGTCTGTACAGGAGGAAAGAAGGAGGAGGATGTCAACAACGGTATAGAAAGGCTAAAAGAAAAGCTTAAAGAGATCGGAGCTCTTTAAGTTTTTCTCGTTTTCCGTTTTTCTTCTTTTTTTAAATACCATTAATTGATTTAAGAGTTGGATTACTGTTTATTCTACACGGTTAATCACGGTATCGGGGGGTCGATTTTGGAGTACCATGAAAAGGTAGAAAAATTTGAGAATTTTTTCAGGGAGGTTTATGATGACGAGGTTTCCTCTGCTGTTTCTTCAGGGGAGAGAGCTGTAGTTGTTGATTTTAACGAGTTCTCCAAGTTCGACAACATGGTTGCTGAAACACTTCTTGACCATCCTGAGGAAGGAGTGGACGCTGCGGAAGAGGCTGTTGAAAATCTGCCGATGGTAGAATCTGAGATGATCGTTCATTTCGAAAACCTGCCCTCTACGGAATACATTGTTATACGTAACCTTAGAAGCAGACATATAGGTAAATTTATAGGTGTCAAGGGAATAATTAAAAGAGCATCAGAAGTCAGGCCCGAGCTCCAGTCCGCAATCTTTGAATGTAACAACTGTGGGGATCGATACGAAAAAGAACAGGACTCCGCAAAAATAACAACTCCTCACAAGTGCGACTGTGGCTCAAGAAGTTTTGATCTTGTGGACAAGGTCATGCAGGATGTCCAGACCGTTACAATCGAGGAAAACCCGGAGAACATCAGGGGAGCCGAACAGCCGAGAAAAATCGGTGTTGTGCTTAGAGACGATCTAGTTGACCCGCAGTTCCAGAACAGAGTTGTACCGGGAAACAAAGTAATAATAAACGGTATTCTCCGTGAAAAAGCTATCAAGAAAGAGTCCAAGAGATTTGATCTATATATAGAAGCCAACTATCTTGAGACCATACAGAGAGAGTTCGAGGAAATAGAGATAGATGAGGAAGAAGAGGAAGCAATCAAGGAAATATCCGAGGACGACGACCTGATTGAAAAAATCGTTGCAAGCATAGCACCTTCTATACACGGACACACACAGATAAAAGAAGCTATTGCACTACAACTGTTCTCGGGAGTAAGAAAAGAAAGGCCTGACGGTACAAATACCAGAGGAGATATACATGTATTGTTAATTGGTGAGCCCGGAACCGGAAAATGTGTTTCTCCGGATACTGAAGTTTTCATGTGTAACGGAAAAAAAGAAAAGATTTCTGACTTGGTTAATGAAGCTATTAATAGTTCTGAGGAGGTAAAGGAGATAGATGACGGGGTTTATGTTGAAGAAGAGACAGAATTATTAGGTATGGATGAATCAGGAAAGATAGAAAATAAAAAATGTTCTAAAATGTGGAAACGTGAAGTACCTGAGAAAATGCTAAGGATCAAGACAAGTTCTGGTAGAGAAATTGAAGTAACTCCTTCTCATCCACTGTTTATTCAGAAACATGGAAATATTGTTGGTGTTAGAGCTGATAGGCTATGCGAAGGTAACTTTATTGCAGCTCCCCGAAAAATGGTGGTGGATAGGGAAGATGAGATCAATATAACTAATAGAAAATTCAGGAGAGTTGAAAGTTTTGATTCAGAGTTGGATACCGATACAGAGGTAATACCCAATCTAGGCGAGATTTTGAGAGAGACTAGAGAAATGCTTGAGATGTCTCAATTTGATTTTTCAATTAGTAGAGGTACGTATCAACATTATGAACGACTTGATAGGAATCCATCAAGACGAAATCTTTGTAAAATAGTTGGAGATTTTGAGGAGAGACTGGAAAAACTCGAAGAAATGATGAAAAGTCTGGAAAAACCTGATTGGAACGCTGTGAAGCAAGTTAGGAAAGAGATAAACGTAAGCCAGAACGATTTAGCTCAAAAAACTTCGGTAACTCAGAGTTCTATTGAAAAATACGAAAGAAATGTTCATGAGACAAATGAAGGCAAGGTTTTAACCAATTCGGTTTTTTATCTGGTTGAAAAAATAAAGAAAATGCGGGAGGCAAAATACAATGTTGAAAAACTGAGGGATCTGGCGAACTCTGATATTTTCTGGGATAAAATAGAGGAGATAACTGAGATAGATCCTGAATACGACTATGTATATGATTTAGAGGTTCCGGAAGATCATAATTATGTTTCAAACGGCGTGTTTTCGCATAATTCTCAGTTGCTTAAGTTCACAGGTAATCTGGCACCTAAAGGCAAATACGTGGTAGGAAAGGCCGCCACTGCGGCCGGTATTACTGCTACTGTCATGAAAGACGAAATCACTGATGAATGGACTCTTGAGGCCGGGGCTCTGGTCCTGGCAAACAAGGGTATAGCCACTATAGACGAGATAGACAAGATGGAGAAAACTGACAGGTCCTCTATGCACGAGGCGATGGAGCAACAATCTATCACGGTATCAAAGGCCAATATACAGGCCACTCTCCAGTGCAGAACCAGTATACTCGCTGCAGGTAATCCGAAGTTCGGAAGGTTCGATCCCTACAGGCCTGTGGCCGAACAGATAGAGATCTCGGACACGCTAATTTCAAGGTTCGACCTTCTCTTCCCTGTAAAGGACATACCGGACGCTTCCAAGGACAGAAAGCTGTCCGACCACATCATGTCGATGCACACCGATCCCAAGGATTTGACGGGTGACATCTCTCTGGAAAGGCTAAGAAATTATATTGCCTATGCCAAGAGGAATGTGCGGCCAAAGATGTCTGAAAAAGCACAGAAAAAGCTTAAGGATTTCTATGTGGATACCAGGCAGAAAGGTACGGGCGGTGATGAAGGTCAGTCCAAAGTACCGATCACTGCCAGGCAGCTAGAAGCTATAATACGGCTTTCCGAAGCATCTGCACGTCTGAGGTTGAATGACACTGTTGAGGAAAAGGACGCCCAGAGAGCTATCGATCTGTTGACCTATTCTTTGAAAAAGATTGGAGTTATAAGTGAGTCAGGAGAATATGATATTGACAAGCTCGAGACCGGAATGGATTCCGAGTCAAGGAGCAAAAGACAGACGATCATGAAGGTTGTTGACGAGCTTTCAGGTTCATCGAATGAAAATATTCCTTATGAGGAGCTTATTGAAACTCTTGAGGATGAAGGGATAGATAAGGAAACTGCTGAGGAGGTAATAGATGAGCTTATGCGTGAGGGAGAACTTTACGAACCCAAAAACGGTTATATAAATGTGATATGAGGTTTTAAAATGCCAGGAGATAGGAAACGGATGACGGCTAGAAGATTGATGCTTGAGGATATTGTTAATGGTAATTATTACAAGAGAGAGGGCTTTGAACCGAATTTCTTGGTGACTCCTTCGGGTGTAAAGGCCTCGAGGGTCGAGGTTGTTGGAACGGTCGTAGACACTTTTGTCAACGATGAATCAACCTATGGAGCTCTGACAGTTGACGATGGATCCGAGATACTTAGGGCCAAGTTCTTCCAGGACCTTGGAGATATGGAAGGTTTCGAAGAAGGAGATATCGTTCAAATAATTGGCAAGGTCAGGAAGTACGATGACGAGATTTATGTTCAGCCGGAGTTCATGAAAAAAAGAGATGTTGCTTACGAACTTTTACACATGCTGGAATCCCGTGAAACCGTCAATCGCTGGAAAGAACTGGTTGAAGAAGTTGAAAAACTTTTCAGCGAGGAAAAATCCGAGGAAGATATTGTCGAAGAATTCAAGGGATCGGGATACGATCCTGGAGATATAAAGGCTGTTTTGAAGTACATCGATCCGGAGGAACAGTTCGACACCGCCAATGAGATGGATTCGGGTAGCGCTTCTTTCTCCAGGTCGGAGATGGAGGACGATCAGATGGAGAAGGAGGGTGACAAGAAGATAGTCCTGGGCATAATAGAGGATATTGACGACGGTGAAGGAGCGGGATACAGCGAAATAATCGAAAAATCCGATCTATCCGAGGAACGTGTCGAGTCAGTTATAAATGATTTGCTGAGTGATGGTACCTGTTATGAGCCTAAACCAGGCAAGATAAAGAAACTTTAAAGCGGTGATTGTTATGGATGATTATGAATCAATGTTGGACGAGGGAAGAGAAGAGCTTCCGGAAGAGGTATTTGAGGGCAAAAGGTTTGAAACTCCTAGCGCCGAAACCACGAAAAGAGGAAACAGGACGGTTATAACAAACTTTTCTGATATAGCCAAGAAAGTTAACAGAGATGAGAAACATTTTTCCAAGTATCTTCTAAAGGAGCTTGGTACTGCAGGCCATGTTGATGGAGACGAACTGGTGTTGCAGGGAAGTTTTAGGAGAGGAATCGTTAACAAGAAATTAACGTCATACTGCGAAGATTTTGTTATATGCGACGAGTGTAACAGGCCTGACACAAAAATAGTCAAGGAGAAAGAGGTTACTATGCTTAAGTGCGAGGCATGCGGTGCAAGAAAAAGCCTTGAGGATTAAAGATGTATTTTCTGAAAATTCACGAGACACCGAAAGGCAGCGTGATCGCGGCCTGTGACAGGGATCTACTTGGTTCCAGGTTTTCCGAGGGAGAAAAAGTTCTTGACATCGACGAGGATTTTTATGGAGGTAACGAATCCGATATGGATGAAATCGTGTCCTCTCTACAGGGGTGTCTTACAGCCAACATCGTCGGTGAAGGAATTGTCTCGGAGCTGATTGAAAGAGACATTGTGGAGAAGGAAAACGTCTCTGAAGTGAACGGTGTTCCGATGGTACAGCTCTTTTACATCTGACTTCTTCTAAAGCTCAATTTTTAAAGGATTGGATTTGAACTTACGGACATGGAAAAGTTCTGCCCAAGATGTGGGAAAACCGTTGAAAAAGTACACGGTCCTAAAAATGTGTGCGCTGACTGTTACAGGACCACCGAGGACTTTGTGGAGATACCTGAAGAAATAGAATTTATACAGTGCCCGGTATGCGGTAATTATAGAATCGAAAATGTCTGGAAAGACTTTGAAGGTGATCAAAAACTTGTTTATGATGTCTTAAAACAGTTCGAAAAGGAAGAAGTTGAGATGGCTGTTTCTTTCAAAAAAAGAAGGAATAAATATATTGTGGAGGTTATGATGGAGGTCCAGGATGCGGGAGATACTATAAGACAGGTCAAAAACACCGAGCTGGTTCCAAAGGAGAAGCAGTGCAAGAAATGTTCCAGGTACCAGGGAGGATACTTCGAGGCGATCTTGCAACTCCGGGGCAAGATCTCGGAGGACATGTTTGGAGAGCTGATGGAAAAAGCTGGAAGGATGACCTCAAAAGATAGAAGCGATTTTGTATCGAACGTTGAGGAAATCCATGGCGGCTATGATGTTTATGTGAGCAGTTTGAAGATGCTGAGAAGTATTCTGGAGGATCTTAACGAGGAGTTTGATGTAGATGAGAACTGGTCAAGGGAACTTGTGGGTAGAAAAGATGGGGAAGAGATTTACAGGACCGTGGTTTCTGCAAGAATAATTGACTGAAAACTTGGTTAAAGTTAAAAAAGATTTTTATAAAATTTATTTGGTAGTTATGGCAAATGATAACGAAGACGAAGGAGTAGGCAGAGTGAGAACTCCTGATGACGGCGAGTTCCTTGCAGTGGTTCTAAACAAGATGGGCTATGGAAGGCTTAAAGTTTATTGTTCAGATGGTAAAGAACGGATGGGCAGAATACCAGGTTCCAAAAGAAGGAGAATGTGGATAGATACTGATGATGTTGTTCTTATTGAGCCATGGGATATCCAGGGCGATGAGAAGTGTGATATTATATGGCACTACTCCAACGCACAGAAAGACTGGCTTGAAGATAAAGGATATCTTGATGAAATAAAAGAGTTCCTTTAAGCGTAGTTCAAACCTTTCTGAAAAGGAGGGAGAGATTTAAAAAAATAGATTTGCTATTTTTGTATGGTTCTCCTCCATTGAACCCATTTAAAGATGTTTGGAGAAATTTTGAGGTGGTCAGATGAAAGCTGTTTCGATACCTGAAGAACGTGTAAGTATATTGATAGGTGTAGAAGGAGAGACAATCGACATGATAAGGGAGCTGCTAAAGGCAGAGGTCGATGTAAAAGGAAATGATGTTACAATAGATTCTGAACACCCAATGGAGGAACTCAGAGCTTATAATATAGTTAAGGCGATTGGAAGAGGTTTCAGCCCTGAAAAAGCGTACAGGCTGCTTGAGAAAAATTCTTCGCTTGCCGTGATCAATATTTCCGAGTTCGCGGAGACCGACAGCAGCCAGGAAAGATTGAAGGGCAGGGTCATTGGAAGGAAAGGCATGGCCAAGGACAAGATAGAGAACGTTACCGACACCGAATTATCAGTATATGGAAGCACAGTATCTGTCTTAGGACCTATGAAGGGTGTTGAGATAGCCAAAAAGGCAGTTGAAATGCTTTTGAACGGAAGTTCTCATGGAAACGTCTACCGTTTTTTGGAGAACAACATCGAAAAAGTTTTGTAAGAGGAGATATTTATGGGAGAACAACATAGAGAGATATCAGTTGCGGAATTTTTTGAAAAGAACAGGCATTTGCTTGGTTTCAACAATCCCCAGAAAGCAATTATAACATGTGTGAAAGAGGCGGTCGACAACAGTCTTGACGCCTGTGAGCAGGAAAGGATACTTCCAGAGATTCATGTTTCGATCGATGATGCGGGAGGAGACAACCTGAGATTTCAGATAAAAGACAACGCGGTAGGAATCGACCGTGATGTTATACCAAATATTTTCGGAAAACTTCTATATGGTTCAAAGTTCCACAAACTTCAGCAGAGCAGAGGACAACAGGGAATCGGTATTTCGGCTTCCGGTCTTTACGCTCAGCTTACCACAGGAAATCCTGTGAAGATTTATTCCAAGAAGAAAGGACAGGAAGATACGAACATGTTCAAGGTCCGTATAGATACTCAGAACAACGAACCCGAGATCATAGAGGATAGGGTGGTTGATGACTATGATTTTCAACACGGTACATCTATCGAGATGGAAATAGAGGGAAGATACACTACGGGTCATCACTCGGTCAGAAATTATTTGAAGCACACCGCTATAATGAATCCTTACTCGAGGATAGTTCTGAACGAGCCCGATGGAAACACTATAGAATTTCCCAGAGTTTCCCAGACCCTGCCACCGATCCCGAAGGAGATAAAGCCACATCCTCACGGTGTGGAGCTTGGAGTTCTGATGAGGATGCTGAAAAACTCCAGTTCAAGAACAGTCAGCAGCTTTCTTCAGTCCGAATTTACACGTGTAGGAAGAACTTCGGCAGATAAGATAGTTGAGAAAGCAGGGCTTTCCGGAAAGGAGAGACCTCTTTCGCTTGAAAAATCAGATATTGAAGATCTTCTGGAGGCGATGCAGAATACTAGCCTACAGAACCCCCCTACAAACTGTCTTTCTCCTATCGGAGAGGATCTGATGGAAGAAGGCCTGAGAAAAGAGCTTAACCCTGATTTCGTTGCCTCAGTCACCAGAAAGCCTTCGGTTTACAGAGGCAATCCCTACCAGATCGAGGCAGCGATTGCTTATGGGGGAGATATAGATGAAGATGGAAGGTACGAGGCACTAAGATTTGCCAACAAGGTACCACTACTTTACAAGAGGTCCAGCTGTGCAACTACGGAGGCAATTAAGCAAACTGACTGGTCCAGATACGGTCTTTCACAGTCCGGAAACATACCAAAAGGCCCTGTAGTTATACTGGTCCACATGGCCTCTGTGTGGGTTCCGTTCACATCGGAAGGCAAGGAAGCGATCGCGCAGTATCCTGAAATAATCAAGGAAATGAAGCTCGCCGTACAGAAAGTCGGGAGGAAGATGAAAAGATATCTGAGCAAGAAAAGGAAGGAAAAAGTATTGAAGAAGAAGCGTAAGAAGCTTTCTGCATATGGTACGGCGATGGCACCTGCTCTTGAAAAACTCACGAATGTCGAGGAAGACATAATTAGGAAGGAACTTATGGAAACCTTGAAAAAGGAGTACGGTAAAGAAGCAGGAATTAACGGAGGTGATAGCTAATGCCAAGACTAGAAGAAGACGACGAAACATTAAGAAGGCTGGAAAAGTTAGGAAACCAGGTAGTTGAAATGATCCAGGAGGGAGAAAATCCCTACATAGAGAGACCGGTCAGAAGCCGTTCAAACGTGGAGTTCGACAGTGAGAAAGGACTTCTGGATCTTGGTGATTCAAAATCCAAGAGATACTTCATGAATATTGGGCATGCAAGGAAGTTCATGCAGACGATGCTTGTTGCATCAAAGTGTAAAGAACTTATCGAAGAAGAGAGAACAGCTTCTATAAGAGAGCTTTATTACCAGCTAAAACACACTATACCAGGTCTAGATGAAAACACGCTTGAGGATCAGGACGAGTCCAACCCTGTTATTGTTGACCTTGAAACAGCACTGGATTCTCTTAGAGAACATCTTCACCTTATCGCAGAACCTAAAGGACGTCTTTTCGGACCCATCACTATCGAGGACGAAGGTGACGAGATTAACTGTCTAAAACTAGGAAAGTCGGGTTTGGGAGTTCCATCGATGGTGGACGACTACAAGTTCGTCGAGCACAGTGCAGATTATGTTCTTGTCGTTGAGACATCCGCCATGGCTGCAAGACTGGTAGAAGAAGACTTCCACAAGAAAGAAAACGCTATAATCGTGTCGGCAGGAGGACAGCCTTCAAGAGGTGTAAGAAGATTGACAAACATTCTTCACAAAAGGCTTGACCTGCCTGTATATGTCTTTACCGACGGAGATCCGTACGGTTATTATATCTACTCTGTGCTTACAGCAGGATCCATGAACCTTGCCTTTGAATCAAACAGGCTTGCTACACCTGAAGCAAATCTTATAGGGATGACAATGAGCGACATAGAGGAGTATGGCCTTGAAAATGTTACTGAAAAGCTTAAAGGCAAGCATCCGGATGAATCTGGCGGCCCCACAAAGGACTACAAGAGAGCTATGGATATGATGGACTACGAGTGGTTCCAGCATGAAGAGTGGCAGGAAGAGCTACAGACGATGATGGAGAGAGGAGAAAGGGTCGAGCAGCAGGCTCTTGCAACTAACAATCTACAGTTTGTAGCAGAGACTTATCTGCCCGAGAAAATCGAGAAAGGAGAACACCTGCCTTAAATAAGGCAGTTCTTTTGTTTTCTTCCTATTTCTGAACTGTTTACAAGTTTTTTTACTGGAAAAATCTATTCTGATTCTGAGTTACAATATTTTAATACTGAGATATCAATATTTTTTCATTGTATGACTGACGAAAAATTGATTCTGGTTGATCTGGATGGCTGTTTACTACTAAATAGAAATAGAGAAAGATACGAATTAGATATCCCGGTATTAAGAAATTTTTATCAGGCTTTTTTGAGAATTTTCTATAAGTTTTTTGGGGATGAAAATATAGAATATGAGTATAATGAAGATTTGATTCGTTTTCTTGAAGAAAAAGGTTTTGAAAGAGAGTATTTGTTGACTGCCAGAGGTTTCAAAGATTTTAAGAAGAATAGTAAGTGGATGATAAACGATTTTTTGGAAAGATTTGATAAATGTATTTTTTATCCAGGAACTACCCTGGAAGGAGAAGAAATACTGGAGAGCGGATTAAAGGAGAAAATAACTTATCTATTTGGTATAGGAGATACAGAGTATAAGATAAACGTAGCAGAATATTTCTCGAAAGATCATGATGTTTTTATAGTTGATAACAAAATCAAAACAATTTTAGAATCAGCAAAATCAAGTTTTATCGATAACCAGTTTCTTATTGAAGATGGCGAGATATTTGAGGTTTCTAAATCTCTTGAAGGAGGCCATCAGTTTGATAAAGTATCTTGAAGTGATGAGATGAAACAATATTTAAAATTTGATTTAAATTTGATTATAATATGGAAACAAAGAATGGTTTTCAGATCGATGAAAAAGGCGTTGTAAAGGCTGAAAGAATCAGCGACGGTGTAGAAAGGAAGATTAGATGGGGAAAGATAGATGACCCTGAAGCGGACGATTACCAGAACACTCTCGGTATTGAGGAAGGTACCTGGATCGAGAACGGAGAGGATAAACATGGCAAATTTTTTGTTTATGAGATAAAGGGCGAGAGATACAAGATATATCAGGACGACCTCAACAAATAACTCAGATATAAAAATTATTGTGATAAACTTTTTTCGTGACACGCTAAAGGGACTGTAGCTTAGCCTGGGAGAGCGCGAGACTGAAGATCTCGTTGTCCCCGGTTCAAATCCGGGCAGTCCCATGTTGTTTTTTTCTCTTGTTTTTGATTACCGAAATCTTTATTACTGGCCTGATGCAATAACTGTGAAGGAACTGTTTCTCATGATCCTATGAAGTAAATCAGTAACCCTGGTATGGTGATTTTAATGAACATAGCAATAGCTCTTGGAGGTTCGGTTTTATCTAAAAATATTGAAAATCTGGATAAACTTGTTGAGCAAATCAGAAAAGTCCGTGAGGAATGCGAAAATCTTTTAGTAGTAGTTGGAGCCGGCGAACTCAAGAAATATATAGATGCTTGTTCCGAGAATGCCAGTAATGCGGAAAAAGACAGTGTAGGGATAAGGGCAACAAGACTGAGCGCCTCGGTTCTGAAGAGCTATTTCGATGATGTATTTCCAACTATTCCCTCGTGTTCTGAAGAATTGAGAGATGCTTTTTCAAGATCTGATTTTGTGGTCATGGGAGGCACAGAACCCGGCCATTCAACTGATGGTGTTGCTGCCGTGGGCGCTGAACTTATCGATGCTGATATGATGATAGATGTCACAGATGTTAATGGAGTATTTGAGAAAGAAGGAGGCGTAAAAATTGACAGCATGGATTTTTCCAGACTAAAAGATGTAATGGAAGGTCTTTCATGCGATCCAGGAACTTATTCCTTGATTGACAGGTCGGCTGTTGACATCCTTGAGCGTTCGGATATTAAACTCGTTGTGGTGGATGGAAACAGACCCGGAGAAATTTATAAAGCGGTTAAGGGTGACCACTCGGGAAGCGTGGTTATGAACCAAGACAGATGACATTTTTAAAGAAGATTAGATTTTAGTAAAAGTTTTAAATCACCGAACACCTTTTATTGATACCTTCTATTGTTCAGGTAAAAGGGTGGTGTTTATAAACAAGGTTCGACCGGTCTTGGATGTTATTGAAGAGCTCTCCGAAAGTGGATGTGTTAAGGGTTTTAGGATGCGCCTTGGGGAAGGCCTCATGAATTCCGATAGTTTCTCGAGAATTTTTAACAGGTTTGCAGAGGGAACAATTTTTGAAGATATCGATATGGAGGTTGAAGAAGTTCCTGTAAGATATGGTTGCGAATGCGGCTATGTAAGAAATCTTTCTGCTTTAAGTGGTGGTTCAAGTAACTGCCCCAGATGCGGAAACGATCTTGAAGTAGTTGAAGGTTTTGATTATGAGTTGCTGGATGTGTTCTGATTAAAACAGTTTTAATGTTTGCAGTCGAAAATTACAACGATGGTCCTGAAGAAAGCTGATACGATACTGGCCAGGTTCGGAGAGATTAGTCTCAAGAGCAACAAGATTCGTAACAGGATGATAAATCGTCTTTGCGAAAACATAAATGCTGTTCTCAGGGAAAGAGATCTTGATGGAGAAGTCTACAATAAGTGGAGCAGGGTTTTCATCAAAGATTTCGAGGATCTGTCCGAGACCGTCCGGGCTGTCACCGAGGTCCCTGGTGTAGTTTCTGCAAGTCCCTGCATTACTGTAAAACCGGATATTGAAGAGATATCCGCTGGACTGGCGGATATGTGTGAAGAAAACTTTGAAGGCAGTACCTTCGGAGTGGATGCCAGAAGAGCGGGTGAAAAAAAGGACCATGATTTTTCTTCACCTGACATAGAGGAAAGAGCAGGCTCCGCTATTATGGAAAGGGTTGATGGAATAGAGGTAGACCTTGATAATCCTGATCAGTGGTTTTTTGTCGAATGCAGGAAAGAAAAGGCTTTTTTGTTCATGAATAAATACAGGGGAGCCAGTGGACTGCCTGTGGGAACCGAGGGAAAAGTTGTTTCTCTCATTAGCGGAGGGCATGATTCCCCTGTCGCAGCCTATAGGATGATGAGAAGAGGATGCCAGGTTATACCTGTTTATTTTTCCTTTGGAGAGTACTCCGGTGTTGATCTAGAGATAAGGACTTTGAAAACTATTGAAGCTCTAAAAAAATATGCTCCTAACTTTGACTGGGATCTGAGGGTTGTTGATATGGGCGAGGCGATGGATGTTTTTATGGAGGAGCTTACAAATACAAGGATGGTCGCGATAAGGCGTTTTATGCTTAAAGTAGCTGAAAGAATAGCTGAAAAAGAGGATGCCCGAGGGATAGTGACAGGTGAATCGATGGGGCAGAAGTCAAGTCAAACATTAGGCAATCTTGATTTGATATCGAGATCTGTTGATATACCTGTTTTCCGGCCTTTACTCTCCTTTGACAAGTCAGAGATTATTGATATGGCGAGGAATCTTGGAACTTTCTCGAGCTCCAAGATAGAGGCCGGGTGCACGGATGTTGCGCCTGCACGTCCCGAGGTGTCCGGAGACACAGAAAAAGTTCTCCGCATGGAACCGGACAATATCGATAGAATGGTCGAAAAAGCCGTTGATAAAATATCTTTAAGGGAGGTGTGATGAATGTCCGACGAAGATTACAGGAATGCTGTTCTGGATCACTATGAAGATCCCCGAAATATAGAAAAACTGGATGATCCTGATCTAAGAGGGGTATTTGTGAACGAATCCTGTGGGGACAGGGTTGAGTTAACCATCAATACTGAGAAAGGTAAAATAGAGGATACGGGAGTAGAAGTTGATGGATGTGTTATCTCCAAAGCTTTTTCTTCAATGTTTTCCGTGGCGATAAAAGGCGAAAAGGTTGAGTATATATCTGAGATAGATGAAGAGGAGTTTTTTGATTTCTTGAATTGTTTTCCAAGGAGGGCAAGGAAGAAATGCGCTTTAACGGTTTTTGAGGCTTTAAAGGATGCTATTTAAGTTTCAGGGTATTATGTGTTCCGCATTTACTTTGACCTCGTTAACATCTGTCTTTTCTATCGTGACATCGTAGCTATATATTTCGTCCTCTCCTCCGGCGATGTACATGTCTGAGCCTGGCTGAGGGATTCCCATATATGTCATGTTCACATCACACCCTATTTCCACACATCCTTCGTGTTGCTGATCTATGAATGTGAGGCATACATAGTTTCCCTCTGCGGTATCCTGGTCGGCTATTCTCTCAGGTATCTCTGGATCCGGTTCTCCCCTCGTGTCCGAAACAAAGAGACCCCTGACCATGTTAAGCGTTATTTCGGTGTTTCTTCTGTTGCCCACGGAAGATCCGCATATGTTTTCTATTTCGGTGGCAAGCAAATCATATTCTCTCTGTGTGTCTCTGATCATTCTTTGCTGAGACTCTCCTATTCTACCTATGGAGTCCACAAGAAACTTGAGGCTCTTTACAAAGTCTGGAGACCAGTCCCGCCAGAATTTCATGTTTTCCGCTAATCCTTCCTTTGCTGTTGTGTACTTGTTTGTATCTAGATCCCAGAGTATTTTTGAAAGGTCTCTGCTTAGCGGTCCTTCTGTGTGCTCTGCTGCAGATTTTAAACCTCTCTCCAGATTAGGGTTTATCTTTATCTGCATCGCCATGTAAAGGATGATCTTTAAAGCTTCATCGGATGACTTTATCTTTGTAACGGTTGCCTTAAAATTCGGATAAGAAGTTACCCAGTAAGCCCAGAGAAGCGGAACGGTCCACAATATTATCGTTAAAGGTGTGGGAAGGAATACTGCTAACAAGGAGAAAATAGGAAGTACTACTAGCAGTGGCAGGAACAAAAGACTACCTATGTCTTCTTGGGTTACTTTCAATCTTGCAACATCTATGTCTTTTTCCATTTCCTTGATTCCGTCCTCTGCCAGAGGAATCTTTTTCAAATCTATCTTCTTAATAGAACCTAGCTTTCTCGCCCAGTCCTCATATTTTGATTTAAGAACGTCTTTCTCGGCTTCCTTGTACTTTCTGTAATCTCGGCTTTCCAAATTACTATTGTTCTGCCCATTACTATTACTTAAATCGTCGAAGTCGGGCATGTTTTTACTGTTGTACCGGTTGTTCATTAAATGTAAATTCTGTATGGTTGATTTTATTAGTTACTGAAATCTTTGAACTGAAAACCGCTGGTTGATGAGATTAAAAATTTATTTAAACGTTATTGTGTAAATATGTTGAACAGATTTCAACAATAAGGTGATTGATATGAGCGAATCCAAGAATTTCGGTAATATACTGGGGAATATCGGCGAGTTTTCATCTAGAAACTATACGATGATCTTTGGCCTGGTGGCGGTATTACTTGCGGTTTCGGCAGTGGGAGTTTCCATGGTTAATATGAGCATGGGCATGGATCTGTACATCGACGATGGTTCTGAAGTGAATCAGCACTGGCAGGAAATTCAGTCCGATTTTGGAAAAGGTAATGAAGTTTTTTTGAAGATCGATATAGGGGATGAAAGTATTTATGACCCTGAAGTTATGGGATACATGGATGAGATCGGCCAGGAACTTTATGATACCGGTCTTTTCACTTTTGTGACTACTCCATCTCATCCTGTGAAATCCGGTCCTGGACAGGGTGAACTGCTCGATACAAGGGAGGAAATTATCCATTCTGTTTATGCAACAAGAAATAATCATAGAACTGCAAATGAGATGATTCAGTCCCTGATTCCTGACAACAGTACAGGTATTATTGTTGCTCAGTACGGAAATATTGACGTTCCTGAGGAAAGAGATAGATTTATGGGTTTTATGCCCGGTACTGAGGAGGAAATCGTGCGTGAAGAAGTGGAAAATGTTCTTTATGAGGTCGATCATCCTGAATACTTTGATATAACGGTTACCGGCTCCCCTGTCTTTGAGGACACCGCTTTCGGTATGATGCTTCCGGAGATGGTGGAGCTCTTTGGCCTTGCTTTACTGGTCATTGTTTTCGTCGTGTTCTTTGTGATGAAGGGTAAAGTAGATAAGTTAGGACATATCTCTCTACCGTTCTTGACAACTGTTGCCACTTTATTTGTCATGATGGGTTTCATGGGATTTGTAGGTTTTGATTTCAACGCCATTATGCTTGGTGTGATGCCTATAGCTCTAGGTCTTGGTATTGATTATGGTTTACAGATACAGACAAGGTTTTTGGAGGAGAGGTCAAAGGGCAAAGACGTCTTGGAGGCTTCGAAAATCTCCACATCCAACACGGGCAAGGCTCTTGCCTTTGCCATGGGTACAACCCTGATAGGATTAGGATCTCTCATGATATCCGACGTACCACCTGTGAGACAGTTCGGTGCCACGGCCGGATTCTCGATCCTAGTAGGCATGATCCTTTCCGTAACATTTCTGGTATCTCTACTAACAGTTTTTGACGGTAAAAAAGCCTTTAAAGATTCTTCAGATGGTAAAGGCATGATCGAGGACATAATGTGTGGTTTGTCCGAAAAGGTGTGCGGTAAGAGATTCTTTGTTATAGGTGCGGCTCTTATTCTGCTTGCATTTGGTGCCTTTGCATATCCTCAAGTTGATACGACCCAGGAAATGCTTGATTACTGGCCGGATATCCAGGAAAGACAGGATCTAAGGAATTTAGAGGATTTGGTTGACAGTCCGAATATGATGCATGTGATTGTTGAGGACGAAGGCTCCCCCTATAATCCTGAATCCATGCAGGCTATCAGCGACATGGAGAACAGGCTCGAAGAAGTAAAACATGTGAACACTGTTGTCAGTCCCGGCAGAGCAATCGAAATGGGAGGTGAAGAAATACCTGATGATCAGCAAAGACTGAACGAGCTACTGGATCAGGAAAGACAGGTTGACAGACCTCCTGTTCTGGGAAGAGAGATCGAGGAATACGGGGATAGACTGCTGATCCAGCTGTTTGTTGAGGATATTGACGGTCAGCCTGTACGTGATGTTATTGATGAGGTCTACAGTATTGCTGATGAAGAGCTTGAAGACATGGATGTCAGGGTAACTGGGAAACCGGTTTTGAACCGGAACGTGATAGAGAACGTAACTGCAGGACTGACAGAGATGACTTTGCTGTCATTTGGACTTGTTTTCGTCTTTTTGGGAATCGTGCTAAAGTCCGCCAAGTACTCTGCTATGCTACTTGGAAGTGTTTCGGTTTCGGCTGTTCTGCTTGTATCGGGAGCCATGTATCTCTTTGGAATACCCTGGAATCCTTTGACTGTAACTGTAGCTTCTATTATACTGGGTGTGGGAGTTGACTACGGCGTACATGTTTACGAAAGATTCCTGGAGGAGAAGGATGAAGAACCTAGTTTGAAGGAAGCTGTTAAGTCAGCTGTAGCCATGAAGTCAAGGCCTATACTGGGATCCGGTCTGACAACGATGTTTGGTTTCGGTGTCCTGATGATATCCGATTTCCCTGTGCTGGCCAATTTCGGAAGAGCTATATTCCTTGCGATGCTGTTTTCCCTGCTGGCTACTTTTTTCATCCTTCCTTCTGTTTTGCTGCTAGCTGGGGAGAAATAGTCGTTAAAAACCTTGAGAGGTCATTCCAGATTTTTTACGACCTCTTCCAGGTCGTTTTTTATCTGGTCGTAGGCCTGATTCTTTAAGGAATGGTATTTCATGCATACCGTTCCCTCGTCCACCAATTTTTCTATATCTCTTTGAGAAAGATTTTCATTAACCATTTGCTTTGCCCTGTTCTCTATCTCGTTAACCAAACTTTCCTGAAGTTCTTCAAAATATTTTTCCGCTATATCCCTGAAAGCTTTTTCGTAAGATTCGTGCCTTGCCTTTGAGTACTCCGGCTCTTTTTTTCCTTTCCTGCTGAATATGCCGCTGTATTTCTCCATGTAATTTTTCCTGGAATTTTCCAGATCTTCCCTGATTTTTTCAAAATCGTATTCGGACATGTAGTTTAATAGAAGTAACAAATTTTTTTATTATTATCGGCATATAAAATTTTTACCTAAACTGTTTCTAGAAATTAGATTAAATAGAGAATGGTTTGACTTTATGCGGGGGACACACAGACTAAGAAACTGTTCGGGATGTATTCTAATTGATAGAGCCGAGTAATTATAAAATTAATCTGGATTGAGTTTTGGAAAACATCTAATTCCCAGTTCTTCAATCCGTTTTAAGGCTGACCTTCTTGTTCTTCAGGTTCTTGACCTGCTTCATCTCCTTCTCCTGGATGACTATCCAGTTCTTCTTGAGTTTCCTGTGTCTCTATATCTTCAGGAGCTTCTGAAGCGTCTTGTGCTATATCTGGTGCCTCTGCGTGTGATGGAACTGCTGCAACTCCTGCAGCCATTCCAACTATTGCGATTGCAAATAGTGCTGCTTTCATCTTTTGATTCACCAAGTCAACAACTGGTCGGAACTTGTTATATACCAAATCCCTGGAAGAACGTTTAAT
>JALDAE010000044.1 GCA_022729335.1 Candidatus Nanoanaerosalina halalkaliphila | reverse complement strand
GTAGTCATGGTAGTCATAGTAGTCATGGTTCTCATAGTAGTCATGGTAGTCATAGTAGTCATAGTAGTCATGGTTCTCATAGTAGTCATGGTAGTCATAGTAGTCACGGAAGTCATAGTTCTCATGGTAGTCATAGTAGTCACGGAAGTCATTACTCTCATAGTAGTCACGGAAGTCATGGTTCTCATAGTAGTATATGACTTATGTCAATGATACCTTAATTTAAAATAGATTATATCGAATTTTTCTTTATGGCTGATGTTAAGGCCCTGCTGAAAATTGATTATCGGTGTAACTATCACTGTTATTTCTGTTGGAAGGACAGGAATATGATAGGACAAGAAACTGGAAACATCTTTAAAAGTACAGAAGAAGCCAAAAAAATAATTCATAATGCAAAGAATTCTGATATAGATACAGTAGTGTTTTCGGGCGGCGAACCCACAATCAGAAAAGACATAAAAGATTTATCAGCTTTTACCGAAAGCTTAGGTCTTAATACAGGTGTAGCAACTAATCTCAGTATGTTCCAGTACGAGGAGCTTTTGGATGATTTAATGGACAGGGGACTTAATTGGATATACGGTACTTTTTACAGTAAATACCCAGATACATTCAAGAAGATAACTAGGACAAGTAACATTAAATTCAACAAAAAAGGTATAAAAAACTGTATTTCAAAGGATGTTGAACTTCTGATTAACCATGTGATAACTAAACACAATATAAACGAGTTAGAGGATAATGTGGAATATCTGGTAGACAAAGATGCCAAGACTTTAAAACTGAGCATGGTTGAACCTGTGGGATTGGTGGAAAACAATATTGGGATAGTGCCGGATATCGAAAAAACCGCAGAAAAGATAAATTTATGTATAGACAGATTTGGGGATGAAATAGATATATATTTTGAAGGTATACCTCTCTGTTTATCGGATCATAAAAATAATTTCAGAGAGTTCAAGAAGTTTAATATAAAATACATGTGTGAGCCATATGAAAACAAGTTTTACAGAACGGATACAAAGTACAGCAGGATAAATATGTGTGAGGGCTGTGAATTGGATAATTGTCCGGGTATTTACAGAAACTTTTACAAAAAATTCAAAGAAAAATCTGAAAAAATCGTGAGACAGAACAAAGTTGAGAGGAATTAAGGGTAAAACAGATGGTGGATATTCAAATAACTTATAACTGTAACAACAACTGTGTTTCCTGCATCATACCTGGTGAAGCCTACTGTTCGGAGGAGGTCTCAAAAGAAAAGTTGAGGAAAAAACTTTTTGAACAAGATCATAAAATTATAACTATTGGTGGGGGTGAACCAACCACTGACCCTGATTTCTTGAAATTTGTAGATTTTGCTTTGAGGACTAATCCTGATGCTGATTTCAGGTTGCTGACAAACGGAAGAATGTTTTATTACCAAAATTTCGCCAGGAAGTTTAATTCAATCATTGAAAAATATGATAACACCTTTGAAATCGATATATCACTTTATGGACCTGAAAAAATACATGAAAAGATAACCAGGACGGAAGATAGTTTTAAACAAACTTTAAAAGGTATAAAAAATCTTGTAAAAGAAGGTTTCATAGTCAACATTCGAGTGGTAGTTAATAAATTAAATTATGAATATATGGAAGAGACCTCACAGATAATTAATACGCTTAACGGTATTTCAAATGTTATATTTATTTTTTCAAGGTATACAGGCAAGGCAGGTAAAAATATAGAAAGGACGAGGGTCTCTTACAATGAATCCGTAGATCAAGTTGAAAAAGCTGTAGATAAAATAGAAAAAAATGAAGGAAACATCAAGCTATTTCACTATCCTCTCTGCATTATTGATAAAGAGTACAGGTTTTATGCCAAAACTGGCATTACAAAAGATAATGGAGGCGTTACTTTTTTGGAGAGATGTAAAAAATGTGCCGCCAGAGATAAATGTTCGGGTATATGGGAATCATACCTTGAAGAGTTCGGGAAAAAAGAATTCAATCCATTGTGATATTTTTTAGTTACTCACTGGAGTTATTTCGTCATCTCCGAAAAGGTTGTAGTACGTGGCCCAAATCATAGGACATTCTTCTTTTACGTCGCATTTTTCGCATTTTTCACTGAACTTAAGTTCCTCTTTCTGTTTTGTGACTCCTTTTGCCTTGTCCCAGTGTTTTTCAGGAATGGTGCATAGAGGGAAGTGGAACATTCTTACATTGAAATCGTTTTCTTCTAGTATCTCTGCGGCTTTTACTGCATAAGGATTTGATTCCTCAAGTTTAACCTTGATATCTTCTATGTTTTTAAGGGCGTTACCGGTGTATTTCATGTGTATAAAAACAACTCTGAAAACTCCCTTCAAGTTCTTGTTTATCCACCCAGCTATTTCAGGAAGTTTGTCGTAGTTCAGCTTATTAATGATTATACGAAGCTCCACCTCGTATCCTCTGGAAAGCAGATTCTTAATTCCGTTCACAGTTTGTCTGAAACTTCCCTTGGCCCTTGTAATCATGTCGTGTAATTTTGGTTCGTGACCGAAAAGCGCTATACCGAACCTGTTTTTTCCCTCCGGACTCAGAATCCGTGTTGTTCTCTCAACAAATTTTTCGTTTGAAAACATTCTACCGTTAGAAACTACAAAGATCAGTAAATCCTCGTATTTGTTCCTTGTGTATTCAAGTACCTCAAAGAAATCATCGCTTATAGTAGGTTCTCCTCCACCAAATCCGATTGTATTGTCTTCTTTACTGGCGAGAGAATCTACTTTTTCTTTTATCTGTTCTGTCGGGACCTCAACACATTCTTTTTTTCCCAGTACCTGTTTATCACTGTGGTATACCATGTCATTTATACATGTAAGGCAGTTATTGTTACATTTGAAAGTTACAGGCCAGTCCATCTATATCATCTCACCGGGAAAACCAATCTATCTCACGCTTTGCAGACACATTTGCTCAAGTTCTTCATCTAGTTCTATATCCCTACATATTTCTTCGTCCTGTTCAATAATCCCTAGGCAGTAATTCGTCACATCAGAGTCCTGTGCATCGTGACAAAGTTCTTTTTCATTACTTTCTATGGCATAGTTTGCAATACACATGTCCACCTCGTATGGTTCTACGTCCTGACATTGGTCGGGAACATCTCCTGTAACGCCTTGACCAATTTCTACTTCAGTTTCAGGTCCGCCAGTTTCAAAGAAACCTAGATCTTGACTTGCAATCGTTATTCCGACAATAAGACCGATTAAGAATACAATTATTATTTTGCCTCTCCTCTTATCACTTTCCTCAAGTTCTATTTTCATATCTATTTTGATTTCTTGATTGAGAATTTTTATAAAATTAATTAAAAAATTTCAGTTTAAAAGGGAAATTGAGGGATCGATAATTCTAAGTGACATGGAAAAATTTCAGATTTATAAAAAGTTTTCAAAGAAGTACAAGAACGAAGGAGATTATGACCATAACTATTTCCTTGCTGATTTGATCCCTATTTTCAGTCCTCACCATTCTTTCAAACCCGCTGAGATAGAGGATAAGTGGCGGGAAAATACAGGGGAAAACGATTTTCTTTCCATGTATGTTCATGTACCTTTCTGTATAGAAAAATGCAGTTACTGCGTGTATAATTCCGACAAGTTAAGGGATAAAAACGAGATAGATAATTATTTTGAAAATTTAATGGAAGAGATAAGGTTTTTTGGAGAAAAACTCGACCTAAGTTTTAATACCCTGTACTTTGGAGGTGGCACACCGACTATTTTATCGGCTTCAAACCTAGATAAGTTATTATCCTTGATTAACGGATTTTTTGAATTTGAAGAAGGAGGTATGCGAAACTTTGAGGTAAACCCCGCTACATGTACAGAGGAAAAACTTGATGTTCTTGAGAAGCACGGTATTAACCGTATAAGCTTTGGAGTTCAGTCAACAGATGCCCAGGTACTTGAAAAATCTAAGAGAGGATACCAGACACTGGAGGTAGTGAAAAAAGCTTATGAAAAGGCCGAAAAAAGGTCTTTCGATGTAATAAATATTGATCTAATCCTTGGTTTACCAGGCTCTGATAAAGATATTTTTATGGAAAGCTTTGAAGATGTTATAATGCTTGAACCGTCCACGATATGTGTTTACCCTCTTCAACCCACTCAGAGTTATCTCGAGAGTTTGGGTATGGAAGAGGAGGAATTCTTTGATATAATAGAAGACAGGATCGATGAAATCAAGAAACCGGTTAGCGAATTGGCGGATAAAAAAGGTTACTCTGTGCCTCCAACTCCTAATCCCAGGGAAGCGAACTCATGGATGTTTCAAAGAGAGGATTATGAAGGTTTTGATTATGATTACTATCTCCAGAACGAGAGAATTGATGGAGTGATGGGATTCGGTGTTCATCAAGAATCATATATCACCGATGTTATCAGTTACAGTAGAGAGGGAAGTAGCAAACTTTTTGATGAGCAAAGAGATGTTTATAGAGGTATTGTTTATGATAGTAAGGACAAGATGCGGAAGTATATACTGATTGAACTAGCTAGGAATGGGAGAATAGATTTAACGGATTTTAAGGATAAATTTGAAACTGATATAGAGGAAGAGTTTGGAAAAACTTTAGAAAAACTTGAGGAACTTGATTTTTTGGATATAAACGAAAAAGAAGTTTTTCTCAATACTGACTCGCCTTTGGATTCTTTTGCAGCTTGTTTCTTTTTTATGGATGAAAAAAGAGTTAAACAACAGATAACCGAAGAATGCCGGAAAAACAACTGGCTTGGTTTACTTCAAAGAGTTAAAAAACTTTGAAATTCCTGAAGACTAAAACTCTTCTTCTGAGACCATGTATTCAATATCTTTTCTGAGATCTTCTGTAAACTCAACAACGTAAACATTCCAATCGTTCAACTTAATTTTTTCATCACCATCGTCAGTTATCCTGTCACAAACTTTTTCTGCTGGTTCGTGTTTACATCTTTCTGTTTCAATAAAATAAAATCTGTTTTCGATATTCCAGTTTTCGTGTAAACTTAGGGAAAGGAATGAGTAAATAGTCTTGTCCGACTCCGTAATGATGGAAAGCAGTGCGTTTGTCATTGGCACTATAATAGGTTTGTCCAGGTCATTTGATATTTCGTGGAATCCTCCTACATCATCACGTTTATATAGTTCTTGTCGGAGAACTGAATTCCCTCCAAGCGGTATGAAAGCACTAATCAAGATGATAAATGCAAAAACAGCCTTGAATATTTGATTTTTGTTCATTATTTACAAAGTCACTGATTCAAAAAGATAACTGAAACCCAAGCAGCAAATAACTAT
>JALDAE010000015.1 GCA_022729335.1 Candidatus Nanoanaerosalina halalkaliphila | reverse complement strand
GCCTTTTCTAAGAAGTTCTGGTAGACCTTTAAGTAAAAAAGAGGTAGAAAAAGAATTTGAGGAGGCGTTTGAACCTCATCTATACACCTATGTATTTGAGTAAATTATTCGATTATCTCCACTTCATCTATATCTCCGTCACCATCCATATCAAGCCCTCTGACTATTCTTCCCCAGTGATCCTCCCCGTCGTAATCTTCAAATAACTCCTCATGTTTAACAGTCAGGGCCATCACAGCTGCTCTTGTTCCTCTGTTTCTGATTCCAGCAATTACATAGATCTTTTTTTCATTGTTTAGAGGATGCGTTGTTTTGTTAATTACGCCTATGGATCCTTCGCTGTAGGTTTTTCCGGTTTTCTTTGATTTAAGGGATCTGTACGGGAATTTCTCCATACCGAACTTTACAGGTAGCTTATCGTTTATTTTTTCTGTCAACATGTTTGTCAGTGGACCACCAACAAGAAGGAGATTTGAATCGTTTTCGGAAATTTTTATTTCTGTGTCGAGAACAACCCTCATCTCCTCAGAGTAACCGAGGTTTCCCAGTTTGCATGCAAGGTCTATGGCCAGGTGGCCGTCCCTGCCTCTTACCTGGTGAGGTCCATGAGGGTCAGGGGATCCGACCGCAATTTTGGTTTGAAGTTTTCCGTTACGCAGGAGAGGGTTGAAGAATCTTTTAAGATTCCTGTCTTCCTTTGAAAACTTTGTTTTAACAGGTCTTTCCTTTGAACCCGGAATCTCATACGTGAATGATTCGGAGACAGGCCTGTAAAACTTGGCCAGTGACCCTCCTCTGTATTCTTCTGAAACCTTTTCGATAATGTTTCTTGATTCCATTTCTTTTATGTGGTAATGAATCCTCTGCTCGGTCATGTCAAGTTCTTCAGCTATTTTTGAAGGGTATGTGGGTTCCTGATTTAGTTTTTCCAGAATGTCTATCCTTATATCATTTGACAGTGCCTGGATTCTGTCTGATTCCTCGATTATTTCGGTTTCGAGTGAAAAAATCCCTTTATCTTTTTCCTTGATTATTCTGGCCATGGTTAAAAATATTTTTTTAATTTAATAAAAATTTTTTTAGAAGGGTTTTTTATTCTTCTCAAAATTAACCTCTTGTAAGATGTGTGGAATAATTGGCTATATCGGTATAAGGGATGCTCAAGAAGTTTTGGAGGATGGCCTGTCAAAACTCGAGTACAGGGGTTATGATTCATCGGGTATAGCAGTGCTGGATGAAGAAAAATTAGAGATAAAGAAGGACACGGGCCTTGTAAATGATCTGATGGCTGAAGAGTTTTATCAGGGAAAAATCGGGATAGGCCACACCAGATGGGCGACACACGGAGGTGTTACAAGGAAAAACGCACATCCGCATGTATGTTGCAACGAGGAAGTTGCGGTGGTTCACAACGGAATCATTGAAAACCACGACGAACTAAAGAACAGGCTAGCACACCACAATTTCACTTCCGAAACCGATACGGAGATCATACCTCATTTTATAGAGGAAAAAGTGGAGGAGGGTGAATCGGTTAAAGAGGCTTTGAAGGAACTTCAGCAAATCATTGAAGGTACTTATGCTGTTCTTGCTGTCAGGAAAGAACACCAAAAAATATACGCCACTAAACAGAAGTCACCACTGGCTATCGGCCACTCTGATGGAGAAATGTTTGTTGCATCGGATATATATGCTTTTTCGGGATATACCAACGAGGCAAGCTTTCTGGAAGACGGAGATATTGCTGTTGTCGACAGTGAGGGCCACAAGGTTTTTAGTTCATCAGGTGAGGAAGTGGAGAGAAAAACTAGGGAGTTTGAATGGGAGGAAAAAACAGATCTTGGAGAGGAATTCGACCACCACATGATAAAGGAGATACACGAACAACCAAAATCTGTGGAAAGACTTATCAAGTCATTTGAGTCACAGCAGAAAAAAGATTTCAGGGAACTGGCAAACCTGATAGAGAGCTCTGACAGGGTTGTTTTGACAGCGGCCGGAACCTCGTACCATTCCTCCCTGATAGGTGAAAGGCTTTTGAGGGAACACGGTGTTGATGCAAGAGCCTATGTAGCTTCGGAGTTTGAAGCCAGAAACCTTGGTGAAAACACCCTGGTAATAGCAGTTTCTCAGTCCGGAGAAACAATGGATGTTCTTGATTCGATCGAAAAAGCTTCTGTAAAAGGATGCAAAATATCATCAATCGTGAACGTTCCGCACTCAACAATACAGAGGAAATCCGATACTGATATCGAGATCATGGCCGGCCAGGAAATCTGTGTGGCTTCAACAAAGACGTATACTAATCAGGTCCTTTCTTTTTACCTTCTTTCTGGTCTGCTTGGCCGGGAAATCGATACATCCAGTCTATCTGAAAACCTTGAGAGAACTATAAAAGAAAACATAGAAATTGCAAAGATCTATGCAGAGAGGTTCAAGGATCAAAGCGATATTTATGTTCTTGGAAGAAATGAGATGTTTCCTGTTGCACGCGAGATCGCTCTAAAACTCAAGGAGATATCGTATGTCCACGCTGAAGGTCTGAGAGGTGGAGAACTAAAGCACGGTACGCTGGCATTAATCGAAGAAGGAACACCGGTACTTTCATTGATGCCTTCAAAAGAAGGTAAGATAAATTCGAATGTTGAGGAGGTCGAGTCAAGAGATGCCGAAAGTATAAGGTTATCACCTCACTTTGGAGGATTCGATATACCGGATGACGGGTTCCTCCCGATCCACTTCGCAACTGTTGGCTTTCTCCTAACCTACTTCACGGCTAAGAACAAGGAACTGCCGATCGACAAACCAAGAAATCTGGCTAAGTCCGTTACAGTGCGATAGATTACTTGTCAGGATCCAGAACTATAACATCTGTATCGGTTTCGCTTTCAACCCTTCTTTTGAACTGGTTAGGGTTGGCCTCTGTTCCATCAATCATGTTGTAATGGATAGGTATAACCTTATCGGGTTTAATGGTCTTAACAGCTTCCACCGCCTCTTCTAGGTCCATAGTGTATGTTCCTCCAATGGGTAAAAATGCAACATCTATCTCTTTCTCCTTAAGTCCTTTCATCTCATCTATCAAGTCTGTGTCGCTTGCATGGTAGAATTTTAGTCCATCCATCTCTACTATAACGCCCATGCCCTCTCCTCTGGGATGGAAAGGTTCACCGGGATTTCTAAACCTCTTGTCGTTGTATGCATGAATAGCCTTTATATCAACGTCCCCAACCTTTTCGTGCTCGCCAGGATCAATCAGACGAGCCTCGAAATCGAAAATACCTATGTCGCACCCGTTTTTGGCCACCAGAACAGTATCCTTGTCTGCAAGTTGCTTGATGGCTTCCGGGTCGAAGTGATCGAAGTGGGGATGTGTAGAAATCACAATATCTGCTTTGTCATAGTTTTTGACCAGCGTCTCTGAATAAGGATCTATGTAAACCCTCTTCGAACCATCTAGTTTGATTGATGCATGGTTTATCCAGTAAACCTGAACGTCACCGATGAAAGTCGCGGTCATAAAGTAAATTTGATATCTTTCTTTTTTATCTTCTTCGAGGAATGAGAGGCAAATCACTGACATTTTTTTGGTAAATCAGTAGCTGTTCTCCAAGAGGAAAACCAGTCCAACGCCCGCAATACTTGAACCAAGCTTCAATGTCAAACTACCTCCGCCGTGTAAAGCCTGCATTATCTCTATATACGGCATCCTAAGTGATCCAAATACCAGGCCTGTCAGTACAGATATCGTGATGTTCTCATGTTCATCAAGAAGATACGAGAGGACCTTGACCAGGGAAAAAAGGGATACAGCTCCTCCGGCAACGAACACTAACAGTTCAAATAAATGGCTGTGGAAATTGCTTATGATATTCATAACGTTTTCGTACTGCCCGATGATAAGCATGAGAAGAGAACCTGAAACCCCTGGAAGGATAAGAGCCATCACGGCTATGAAACCTGCAAGAAACAGGAAGGGCATACCTACGAGATTGATTGAACTGCTGTACCCGCTCACAAAAAAAGCAATTAGGAAACCTGTTAAACCCATAAATAATTGTTTTGGACCTGTCTTGGACATGCTGAACATTATTTTAAAGGCCGAGGCAATGATCAAACCGAAGAAAAAACTGAATGTCGGTCCTTTCCATTCCGAAATAGCGTAGGACATGAAATTTGCCACTGTAAACATGGACAAAACAATACCGATTCCCAGAGGAACAAAAAAATCGTAGCTTATGTCTCTAATAGATTCCCTGGTTTTTTCTAAATCACCTTTCAACAGATAAACAGGTATTTTTAGATCGATAGAGTCTATGGAATAAATTAATTTTTCGTATATACCTGTAATAAAAGCTATAGTGCCTCCTGACACTCCTGGTATTGTCTGGGCGATACCCATCAGGACACCCTTGAAAAAGGTCGAAATTTTCTCTCTCAGCTCCATCGATTTATTATTATCAAATGAATTATAAAAAACAAGAATTAATCATTAAATGATAACAATGCTTCCCTTTGATTTTTTAAACCGTTCACTGCCCAAATACTCCGGTATGAAACTTAATATGGATTACTATGAGAGGAGTTATCAGGGAGTTATTGAACCTCTTTATTTCTCTGACAGCAAGCAGGACTTTGATCTCGAAGAGGTGGAGGACTGTTTCAAGGATGTTGGTTCGAGGATAAATGAAATACTGGATAGCTATGAAATCTTGCAGGAAAACATTTACCAGATAGATACCGGTAAATCAATTGTTTCTACCGATTCAAGGGGACAGGCGTATGGCATGTTGATGAAAGGAATGGATATTGACTCTGTTTTCTCATCGATATGTCTGAACAAATCCGGACTAGTTGTAGCAAACATGAAATACAGGAGAAGAGAACCCGAGGGACTGCTAGAGCCTTTTAAACCAGGAAGGATCACAGTGGATTTCTACGGCTCCAGTACAGAAGAAGACGAAAAGATGGAAGAGATGCTTAAAGAAGAGTTTCCCGAGGAACTGTTTGTTGAAAACGATATCCGGGGCATACTTGACTAATTTAACTTTTCCCGACAAAACCTTCTTATATGATTTCGGAAGAGTGGAGGGAGAAACTTCGGAGAAGACAGTACAGGATTGTTGGTAACCATTCAGCGGTATCCACATGTAGCTGGATGAAAAAATGTTTGAGATCCGAGGGTTGTTGCTACAAACAACAGTTTTACGGAATCAAAAGTCACAGATGTCTACAGATGACACCTGCATTAACCTGTAACCACAGGTGTCTCCACTGCTGGAGAGATACATCAAATTTCTCAACGGAATGGGAAGGAAATGTGGACGAACCCGAAGAAATAGTTGAGGGGAGCATAGAAAAACACAGGGACCTACTTTCAGGATTTGGTGGTAATGATTCGGTATCTGGAGAGATGCTTGAGGAAGCCATGAACCCCAACCAGGTTGCTATTTCCCTGACAGGGGAGCCCATGATGTACCCGAAGATATCGGGACTGGTCAAAGAGTTCGACAGCAGAGACTTCTCCACGTTTCTGGTGACGAACGGAACGTTTCCATCGAGGATAGAGAATCTGGAGGTCGAACCCACTAACCTTTACATATCTCTTGAATCCACCAGTAAAGAGAAATACCATGAATTCAACAAACCTGTCCAGGAAAACCTGTGGGAAAAACTGATGCGGTCTCTTGACAAGATTAACAGCCTTGGTTCAAACACGGTCTGCAGGATTACCGCTATAAACGGCCACAACATGGATGATCCCGAAGGTTTCGTAGACCTGCTTGACAGGGGAGGTTTTGACTTTGTGGAGGTAAAGGGATATATGCATGTTGGGGACTCCATGGAAAGGCTTGACAGGAACTGTATGCCCGGACATGGAAAGGTCGAGAGCTTTGCCGAAGAAATAGCCGAGATATCTGGTTATGAGAGAAAGGATGACAACGAACCTTCAAGAGTGGTGCTTCTGGAAAAGGACTAGAGGCTTCATTCCTCGTATATTTCTCCTTCAGGACTATCCTCCTTGAATATCTGCGCCTGGAACTTCTTTACTGTCAGGTTCCTGTCCCTCCACGCGTCTTCTTCAAGTCCTGCCTTTCTGCAGGTCTGAGATAGGAACTCCTCAACATCCCATCCGTTATCAACTGCAACCTGTGGCAGCAAAAGACCTGTCCTGAAACCCGAACTGACAATAAGGCCGTCTTTTCCTACCTCTATTTTTTCCAAAAGCTCTTTATTATCCTCGTAATCTATTTCCTCTGGTTCTGTCAATATACTCAGTTCGATAGTGGTGTTTTTTACATCTTCTTCTTTCAGGCTTTTGAAACGAGGATCATCCGTTGCTGCTTTGATCGTTGATTCCTCTATTGCTTTACCAAGCTCCATAACAGGTTTTGGGAACCCTATACAGCCCTGTAACTCACCTTCTTTTTTCAGAGTTGTGAAAACCCCTCTTTTTTCCTGTAAAAACCCGTCTTTAGAAACATCATCGGATTCAACATCAATGAAAATATCTTCGAGCGTTTCCCTTGCTAGTTCAACCGCTCTCTGACCCTGTTCAATTGATAACTTGCTCATGAAAGATTATTGGTGGGTACTGTTTTAACATTTTTCCGATAAACCTGAACCAATTTTAAACTCTTCACACAAAAAGAAGTATATGAAAAAGAAGATTCTTCAGGAGAGCCTTGAGGATGGAAAGGTCAGGTGCAACACATGTCCCAGGCACTGTATAATCAAGGAAGAGGACATAGGCATCTGCAAGATCAGAAAAAATATAAGAGGAACTTTGAACCTTTTGACATATGGGAAACCGGTAGCAACTTCAGTGGATCCCGTGGAAAAAAAGCCTTTTTTCCATTTTGCTCCTGGCACCGAGGTTTACTCGGTAGCTACACAGGGATGTAACCTTAGATGCAAGTTCTGCCAGAACCACTCTATTTCCTATGGATGGGATGAGATAAAGGGTATAAACCGTTTACCGGAAGAAGTGGTTGAAGGTGCTGAGGACACGGGATGCAAGGGAATAGCTTACACGTACACTGAACCAACTGTTTTTCTGGAGTACTGTCTTGACACTATAGAGGAGTCAAGAGATATCTACAACGTTTTTGTCTCCAACGGTTACATGTCGAAGGAAACAGCGGAGATAGCTGCCGAAAAAATAGATGCGATAAACATTGATCTAAAGGGAAATAGCGAATTCTACAGGGATTTATGCGGTGTACCGGACAACAAACCAGTATACAGAACCCTTGAGATAATGGATGAAAAAGACGTTTTTGTAGAAGTAACAGTTCTTATTGTTCCTGGTCACAACGATGACGAGGAACACATTCGTGAAAAGGTTAAATGGATAAAGGAGAACATTGGAAAAGACACGCCCATACATTTCTCCAGGTTCACACCTCACCACGAGATGAAACATACACCTCCCACACCTGTTGAAACTCTGGAGAATGCCATAGAGATCGCTGAAGACCTAGGAATGGATTATGTTTACTGCGGTAATGTACCGGGTCACCAGAACGAAAACACTTACTGTCCTGACTGTGGAAAGGTCGTGATAAAACGAAGAGGATTCAGAGTTATGGAGAAAAACCTGAACTCTTATGGAGGCTGCACAAACTGTGGTTACGAGATAAACCTTGGTGGGATGGAATACGTCGAAAAGTGACTTCAGGTTTCCTGGAAACTGATACCTGCATATCCCACGGCATCACCTCCTCCTGTAATGTCGCTTGAGGTGTAGTGGCAAAGAAGCTCTCCGGTAACTTCTCTATCTCCTATTATTTGAAGCATCATTGCCACCGCGTGAGCTCCACACATGGTTATATCGTGTTTTTTAACTGTTTCAAGTAATTTTTCAGGTTCTCTAGCCAGCACTCTCTTTATAGCTTTTTCGTCCTGTTCCCTGGCAAACTCCCCGGCTGACATGTTTTTTGGTGGTGCCTGACCGTACCTCATACCGCAGTGAGTTAGATCAGAACTCGCGATAAAGATAGTTTTATCCATATCTAGAGATTTAGCCAGTTTTTCTGCTCCCTTTTTGAGATCTCCAAAATCAGTTGATGAAACACCCACAGGTAGAAAACTGAAATCATCTCTCAGGTACTGCAAAAAAGGAAGCTGAACCTCTATGGAGTGTTCCCTGTTAAAATAATCTCTTTCAACGGGGAAGACATCTTTTTCAGTATTTTTAAACACGTTTTCAATGTCTCCGAGAGGAGTCACGTAATCCCTGTCATCAAGGAAGATACCTCCCGCAGCTGAGTGCAGTGTACCGAGAACAACAGCGTTTTCGAATTCTCTCTTTGACCCTATTTTTTGGTATACATGAGCTGCACACGGCCCTGAAAAATCGTATCCTGCGTGAGGCACCACTCCTGCCAAAAAACTGCTTTTTTCTTTCCCTACCGGTTTGCCCGGCCCTCTTTCGTGCTCAAAACAGTTTTCAATTTTCTTTTTTAGGGAATTTTTCTCCGATGGATAAAACCTACCGGAAGCGATAGGACTCCTTTTTTCGGTCATTCCTCTATAATTATAGCGTCTGTTGGGCACAGGTCAGCACCTTTCTGTGCCTGTTCGGAGTTTTCTTCAACATCAACTCCCTCTTTGACCTGAGCTTTTCTGTCATCGTTCATCTCGTAAACATCAGGAGCCTGGCTTGTACAGGACATGCATCCGATACATTTCTCTTCATCTATCTCGATTTTCATACTATACCACATACGTTGATACAATTTTACTTATTTAACGGTACTTTTCCATGTCAACAACTTTTTGACCCGACACATCGATTTCGTCCTCTGTGTTCTCAAGCATCTTCTTCCTTAAACTGTCTGTATCAGGTTCTACTCCGGTCCATCCCTCAAGTTTCTCTATTAGATATGGCTGGAAATTCTCCGCAAGATACTCGAAAGTTTTTCTAACTGTCTTTTCCTCTGGTTCTATCTCTGTTGCATCTTCTACTTTCCTGGAGTTTTTGAATCCCTGGTTCCATCTTTTTACTGTAAAACTTTCCGGTAAAAGGTTATCACGGTAAACTTTCTGAACTTTCTCCCCGTCTATAGATAGATCTCCTCTCAGATATTTCATCTTTTCGATTGTTTCGAACGAGTTTTTCTCGAGGTAATCGTTCACGATCGATTCTATTTGAGCCTCTGGAAGAGAAACATCCAGTTTTTCCTCTAGAAAAACACCGTCCCTGATCTTTCCTTTTCTGTAAAAACTTTTCAACCTGTCCTGGAGGTATTCTTCTTCCAGTATATCTTTTTCACTGATTTTGTGAAGCGCATAAACATCCTGTAATCTTTCATCCTTTATATATTTCTGTGCTCTTTTCTCGAACTCCTTGGAAGGAATAATCTCCTGTATCTCTTCTTCAAAGTATCTTTTTAGACTTATCAGGTTTCCGTAATCCTCTTTTTTCCACATGTGAGAAATCCTGTTTACGAGAGACGTGAATTTATCTTGGTCATCACCTTCGTAATCAGTACCGATATTTACTACTGTGCTCATATAAATCACCTTGTCCTCAAGAATTAAAAAGATATAAAAACTTCTGGTTCAGTGAAGCCCTTCTCGCTTCTCCTCTGTGGCTTCCAGGGATTCAAGTGCTTTCTCGTGACTTTTCTCCAATTTTTCCGATATTTCCATATCGTTTTCTTTCTTGTACTGGTATATGGCCTCGTGAACACCTACAGAAGCCAGCTGCGAACAGTGCATTTTTATCTTTGGAAGCCCTCCAAGCTCCTCTGATATGTCACTGAACTCAAGCTTTTCTGCTTCACCCAACTTCTTACCTTTGACAAGTTCTGTTGCAACAGAAGAAGTTGCTATGGCCGCACCGCATCCAAAGGTCTTGAACTTTATTTCTTCTATGATGTTTTCATCGTTAATTCTCATGAAGACTTTCATCAGATCTCCACAGCTAGGGTTACCCACCTCTATTTCTACGTCTTTTTCCTCAAGCTCTCCCATATTGTTGGGGTTCCTGAAGTGCTCCATTATTTTTTCGTTATACATTTTTGTTCACCTGAAAGTTTTTATCGAACTTATCTCCCGAAGCGATCCGACTATATCTGGGAGTTTTTCCACGAGTTTTTCAACATCTTCCTCTGTATTGAATCTGCCAAGACCTATACGGATAGATGAATGAGCGAGCTCCGGATTTTTGTCTATCGAAGAAAGAACATGGGAGGGTTCAAGGCTTTCCGATGCACATGCCGAACCGGTGGATACCTGAATATTTTCTTCATCAAGTTTCAGCATCAGAGCTTCTCCCTCAACTCCATGGAAAGAAAGATTGAGGTTTCCTGGTAGTCTCTTCTTCAGATTTTCCGGTCCGTTAACTATCATTTCGTCTATTCTGGAGTCCAGCTCTTCCAATAGTGTTCTTGTAAGTCTCTCAAGTTTCTCTCTGTCTTTTTCTAACTCTTTTTCCGCCAGTTCTGCGGCTTTCCCGAAACCTGCTATGTAGGGCACGTTCTCGGTACCGGATCTTAGACCGTCTTCCTGACCTCCTCCGTGAATAAGAGGTTCCAGCCTGACACTTCTTTTCTTCCAGAGAGCTCCGATACCTTTTGGACCGTACATCTTGTGTGCGTTCAAAGTTAACATATCCACTCCGAGCTCTTTCACATCCACAGGTATCTTACCGATTGCCTGAGCGGCATCTGTGTGAAAATATGTGTCCGTTTTTGACAAAATTTTCCCTATCTCCTTTATGGGCTGTAGAACTCCTATCTCGTTGTTCGCCATCATAACGGAGACTAGTACTGTATCCTCCCTTAGATTTTCTTTTACCTTTTCGGGCTGAATCATGCCTTCTTCATCCGGTTCTAGGTAGGTTACCTCGAAACCTTTTTCCTCAAGTGCTTCACAGGCTTCAAGTACACAGTCATGCTCCACTTCAGTAGTTATTATGTGTTTCCCTTCTTCTTTCCTTTCTAAAGCCGTACCTTTGACTGCAAGGTTGTTTGCCTCTGTTGCACCACTTGTAAAGTATATTTCTTTTTCCGAGCTGTTTATCAATGAAGCAGTTTTCTCCCTGGCTTCCTCAACGGCTTTCCTGGCCTCCGTTCCTTTTCTATGGAGGGAGTTCGGGTTACCGTATTTCTCCTCTAAGAAAGGCTTTATTGCTTCTTTTACCCTTGGATCTACGGGAGTTGTGGAGTTGTTGTCCAGGTAAATCGTGTTGAAATGTTCCATATGTGAATCACTGGTTATGTGAACATTTTTTCACACATCTTTTTTAATCTTTCCTTTCTGTTCCTCCTAGATCAAAAAGTTGCCGATTATACCTATAACAATTATTCCAACTCCCAGTGTGACTCCGTAGGCAGCGAGTTGTTTCTTTGTCATAACCTTTTTCAACATCATAAACTGTGGAAGTGATAGTGCTGCCACAGACATCATGAAAGAGACTGCCGTACCCATGGGGAGTCCCTTTGAAATCAAAGACCCAACAACAGGTATCACACCCATGATGTTTGTGTAAACAGGTATGCCGAGAACCACAGCACCCGGTACAGCAAGGTTTCCTGTAAGATGTTCTCCTATAAATTCTTCGGGCATGTAACCTCTTATGACTGCTCCTATGGCAAATCCAATTAGTACGTAGGGCAAGATTTCTTTGACTATTTTTTTGGCCTCTTCAAAGGCCTTTATGAGCCTATGTTTATGACTCATATTTTCTTCCTCGACCTTTAAGTCCTCGACCTCTCTGTCTCCATCCCTGAAAAACGTTTTTGAAAGGAAAAACCCTCCCGTGACTCCAACGACCACCCCGCCCAAGATGTACATCACCGTTGGAACTATTCCCATGACTGATAGAAGAACCACAACTGCTGCTGTGTTAACCATCGGAGATACAAATAGAAATGTGAGCGTCATTCCGGAAGGAATACCTGCTTTTGAAAAACCGAGGTAAATCGGGATTGTTGAACATGAGCAGAAGGGAGAAACGACACCTAGAGCTGCTGCGGTGAGGTAACCCGATACATTACTCTTTTTTCTGATGAACTCTCTCGTCTTTTCTGGACTTATGTGGGTACGGATGTAACCTATTATTAGGACCATCGAGAAAAGTATAAAGGTGATCTTTAGGGTATTTTGGATGAAGTAATCTATAGTCTCAGCGAATCCGCCTGTAAGGCCCAGAACTCCGACTAGCAATGAAGAAACTTTTTCGAACACCAAATGTATCACTCCAAGAATCCTAGGATTTCATCGGTCGTGGGCACTTTTCCCTTGATAACTATTTCACCATCTTTTGAAACTGCAGGCGTCGACATAACACCTTTTTCAATAAGTTCTTGGACATCGTTAACTTTTTCAACATTTGCATCAGTTATTTTATTCTTTTTAACAACTTTTTCGATTTTTTCCTTTACTTTTGTACACTTTGCGCAACCTTCTTTACCGTAAACCTTAATCTTCATCATTTGACACCTCTTCAACTAGTTCAAGAAATCTCTTTATTTTCTCCGGATATTTAAGTCTGCCGGAAAGTTTTTTTCCTTCCTTGAAAGTTTCTATGATACCTGCATCCTCAAGTTTCCTGAAATGCCTGTATATTACGGATTTTTCCTTTCCCAGATCCTCTACGTAATCGCAGTAACAGCGTGGAGAACCTTTTTCCACGAAAAGCTTAACTATCTCTAGCCGTGTTTCCGATGAGAGCGCCTTGAACAAACTTTGCATTATTGTACAATTATGCAAACTTATTTTTTATATCTTTTTTAACGAACAAAAGTTATGGAAGAAAACAAAGTTTTGCCCGATTATGGAGGAGGAAGCATAGCGGAGATTCCGGGAACTATTAAGGAATTTTTCGGTCTTTCATCTGATGATAAACTTGAATGCCTGGAATACGGGAAATTTGAGGACATAAAAAACGTTTGCGTGGTCTTGATAGATGGCCTGGGTATTAACGTTCTTGAGGAAAATCTGGATATTGTTGAAGATTATTTTCCGGAGTTGACTGAAAGAAAAATTACCTCTGTTTTTCCTTCCACTACATCTTCTGCCCTGACTTCCATATGGACGGGTAAAACCCCTCTGGATCATGGCTTAATAGAATGGGAGATATTTGAAGAAAGCATAGGTAAAATCATAAATCCTATACCCTTGAAGGATCTGGAGGGTAATGATATTGAAATCGAAAAGTATTACGAGGGTAAAAATTTTGTGGAAGGTCTCAATGAGAAAGGAATCAATTGTTTAAAATTTCAAAGATCCGACCTTATTAATGCACCTTTTTCTCAGGCTTTTTCTTTCGGTGATAATGATTTTGGCTACCGTTTTGTATCTGATATGGTGGTTAACCTGAGGAAAAAGCTAAACGATTCTGGAGGGAGAAACTTCTTTTACTGTCATATTTCCAACATAGATCGTCTTTCCCACAGATACGGTCCTTTTTCGGAAGAAGTTTCTGTAGAGCTGGAGTGTATCCTAAAGAAATTAAAAAAAGATTTTTTGGACAAATTATCTGATGAAAGAAAAGAGGATACCCTGTTTGTAATTGCATCCGATCACGGTCAGAAAAACGTTACCGGATCTGAATACATAGATCTTGAAGAATATGGCGAGATATGGGAACTTCTTAAGGAAAAATCAGAAAATTCTGTGATTAAACCCACAGGCGGACCCCGTGATGTCTATTTATTCACGGAAGAACCTGGTAAGATGACGGATAAAATCCATGAGTATATCGATGACAATGTAGATGTCTTTTCTATTGATGAAGCTGTGGAGAAAGGCTTTTATGGTACTGGAGAAAAATCAGAGCTCTTTGAATCTCGTTCCGGCGATATCTTGCTTCTGCCGAAGAATGATCTGATGGTATACCATGGGAAAGAGAAGTCCGAACTTAACAGCATACACGGAGGACTTTCAAGTGACGAGATGGAGGTTCCGTTTCTGGCAGAGATCGTGAAGAATCTGGTATGAGTAGTAAGTTTTAATACAGTTGTATCATATTAAGATACATTATGGAGTTTGATAACCTGCCTTTTAAGAAAATAGGAATTTTCACTGTTTTACTTGGAACGGCCTTTTTGATTGTACTCACCCTTTTCACATCCGTTGTAAACTCCACGAACCGGGAACTCTGTCAGGTAGTTTGCGGAGAACACGAAGAGACCTGTCCCATGGACTCATCGGCTGTTGAAAGAGTTTCCTATTATGTATTATCAACAACAATGCTGGGTATAATAGCTACAGGAACTGTACTTTCACTTGGAAAACCTGAAAAATTGTTCTCCAAACAGAAATCTGAGTTTGAAATAATTCTCTCTGTTCTAGAGGATGAAGAAAAACAGGTCTTGAAAGCTATAAATAAACAGGAAGGAATAAAACAGTCAACCCTCAAATACAGAGTTGATATGTCAAAAACAAAACTTTCCTACGTACTTAGATCTTTAGAAGACAAAGAACTTATTGAAAAAGAACAGAGTGGAAGAACTTACAAAATATACTTTAAGAGAGAATTTTAGAAATTTATAGTTCATTATGAAAGGTCCTGAACAATTCTAGGTTCTAAAGCTGAAATTAAATCAGTTTTAAATGCTTCTTTAACGGAGCAGATTACTTCACAACCTTTCCATAAATAAGAAGTAGAGGTGAAATTACAAAATATGGCTCTATCTCAGAAAATTTTCTTGGTCTCTTTTCTGCTACTTGCAGGGATAACCCTGGCATTTTCAACCGCATTTGCAACTGCTGCATTAACAAATCATGTAGCTGGACAAGGCGGTAATATAGGGGTTACAGGAGATCAAGAATTTGGATCAGACAATGCAGAAAACTCTGAAGGTCAAACAGAAGAACTACCAACCATGAGAGGAGGTTGTTGAGAATGGAAGTTTCAAAGAAGTTTCTTATTGGAGCAGGATTGTCCGTTATAGCATTCGCTGTTATGCTTTCTTCCGCTGTAACGTTCATAGCGGTTTCTTCTATTCACGGAGGAACCGGTCAGATAACAAGGGGTCAGGAATTTGCCGATTCAGAACAGGAAAGTTTTGGAGATGATGAAATCGCACAGGTACATGCAGAGGTGATACCTGAAGAAGGAAAATCAACGGATTACAGCGACATAGACTACGAGGAAAGCAGCATGGATGATATGATCGATTGGTACCAGAGTATTGAACCCGAAGGAGAAGATCTTGAAAGGGTTGTTGAAATAGGTACAACTGAGGGAACAGCATGCGAGTTTTGCTGTAGCCTAGATGAAGCACTGACGGAAGAAGGAAGATCTCCATGTGGCTGCGGACATAATTACGCTATCGGTGGACTTATCAAGTATCTGGTCACGGAGACTGATATGTCGAACCAGGAGATACTTGACGAAGTTGATTACTGGAAGGGTTATTTCTTCCCACAGCAAATGCTCCAGAGAGAGCTTGACGAGAGAGGTATCTCAGCAGGCCAGGCAGGTCTTCCACAGATGAGAGGAGGTTGCTGAAACCCTCTCTTCTCCACTTTATTTATTAAAAACAACCTTAAAAACTTCGGACACTTGTTTTTTCTAAGTAATGAAGGCAGTCATACTTGACGGTTACGTTGATGAGCCGGCACACCACGGAGCTCCTCCATACATTTCAACATATCCGAGATATATTGCAGGAGCGCTCAGTGAAGCAGGACTGGAGAAAGAACAGGTAAGTTATTTCACAATCGATGAGATAAGAGAAGATGAACACAAATACTCCACAGTAATGGAATCTGATTTTCTTGTCGTTTCCACGGGCATGGCTGTGCCTGTGAGTTCTGTCGGCGGGGATTACATGCGGCGGGATGAGATGAAAGAAATATCATCCAAGCATGAGGGAGTATCGATAATAGGAGGTCCGGTAAGATTCGGTGTTCTCCATGGTGGAGGCGAGGTCCACAGGGATATACCGGATACTTTTGACTTTAAAGCAGTAGAGGGAGATATTGAAACAGCCACTTTTGACCTTGTGAAAAACGGATTCGAGGGTTTTAATGACAGGAGAAGAACCAAAGAAGAACTTGAACGTTGGGCGAGAAAAGGAGCTTTCATAGTTGAACAGCATCCCAACCATCCTGAATACATAATAACCGAGATAAAGATAGGCAGGGGCTGTCCGTACAGCTGTTCTTTCTGTGTGGAACCCTTATATGGTAAACCGGTGTTTCGTGATCCCGAAAAAGTTGTTGAAGAGGTGAAAGCTTTAAATAATCATGGAATTAACGATTTCAGGCTTCAGGCACCTAATTTTCTTACATATGGAGGAGACGGTGTAAGACCCAACCCTGAAGCAATGAAAAAACTTTACAGAGGTATCAACGAAGCTGTGGAAAACCTGGAGACGCTTCACCTCGATAACTTCAACGCACATACCATGTCAGAGTTCCCTGAAAGATCAAAGAAATGCATAAAAATAATATCGAAGTACAACACACCCGGAGACACGTGTTCCCTGGGCCTTGAATCAGCTGATGAAGAAGTACAAAAACAGAACAACATATCCATAACCAACGAGGAATGCTATGAAGCTGTAAAATTATTGAACGATATCGGCGGGTTCAGAACAGATAATGGAAAAAGTCTGCCAAAACTTCTGCCCGGTATAAACTATGTATATGGCCTGAAAGGGCAAACAGAAGAAACCTTCAAGAAGAACTACGATTTTCTGAAAAAAATTCTGGATGAAGGACTAAATTTGAGAAGGATAAACCTCAGGCAGGTATCCACACACCCAGGAACCGAAATGGAGGACGTAGGCGACAGACTTGTGAGGGAGCACAAGAACCTTTTCAAGAAGTGGAAGAAAAAGATAAGAAAAGAGATAGATAGGCCGATGCTTGAAAGAGTTGCACCTGTAGGAACAGTCATCAGAAACGTATACACAGAATTCAAAGACGGAAAAACCACGTTTGCTAGACCTCTAGGATCCTATCCACTTCTTATAGGTCTGGAAGAAGAGTACGAGATAGGCCGCAAAATCGACAT
>JALDAE010000023.1 GCA_022729335.1 Candidatus Nanoanaerosalina halalkaliphila | reverse complement strand
GTCCACCAGTCGATAAACGACCTCTTGTCAATCCTGGAGCTTCCCATTCTCAGGTGGTAGTTCATGGAATTTTTTGGGTTCTCAATGCTTGACATGTAACTCTCGGAAAGAAAATCAAGTTCATCCGGTTTTTTCGGACTAGAGACTCTGTAACCGGTGAATTTTTCCAGTGCTTCGGCTATATCCCTGATTTTCTCTTTTTCAGGGGCGCCTGCCAGGATGACGTTTCCCTCTTTTTTTGCTTTTACAACATTAATCCTGTTCTTCATCTTCCCCGTATCCTAGTTTTTCCTTGGCCTTGTCCGACATCATCTCAGGTTTCCACGGCGGGTCGAATACAACTTCAACGTCCGTTTCTTTTATCCCTTCTATTTCCTTTGCCTTTTCTTCAACCTGTTCCACAAATGAGCTATGCAGAGGACACCCTGGTGTAGTCAATGTCATTGTTATGTCTGCCTTGTCTTCTGTGACATCTATTTCATATATAAAACCCATGTCTACTATGGATACACCTGTTTCAGGATCTATTACATCTTTAAGTTTTTCCTTGATCTTTTTTTCTGCCATTTTATCCTCTCATCTTTAATGGAGCTTGCAATTATCGCAGTTTTTTGTGACGTGTTCATCCGCTAAGTCCATCAAAGGACTGATTGTGTCCTTGTTTAACCTGTAAATCCTTTTACGGCCTTTTTTCTCCACTTTTACGAAGTTGCAATCCAGAAGTTGTTTTAAAGCATGTGAGGTCTTGCTCCTGTCTTCCTCAACTTTCTCCGCGATTTCCTTCACACACATCTCGTTTTCCTTGAGAGCTGCAAGTATGTCTATCCTTAGCTTGTTGGCCAGTGTCTTGAAGAAAAAGTGGTAGTTTTGTTCGCCTTCCATGAACACTCGCTCCGTTGTGTGAAATTTCGTTCACACTTTTTTAAGTGTATCGTAAACCGGTGAATCACAGCGGTTCAAAGTCTTTGTGAATATCAGGGTCAAAACCCATGTCATCAGGTTTTTTAACTTCTTCGGGAACGTCCGGAGAATGTAGATCTTCTTCCAGCTGGTTTTCAACAATTTCCTCAAGTTTTTCTTCCTCCATCTCCAGCTTTTCTTTTTCCTTCTCCAGATACTCCTCTATGTCTTCCACCATTTTTACTCCCTTCTTTTTCTTTTTTTGTTCTCCTTCATTGATAAAGTTTTTCTAATGTTTCTCGAACACTTCTAGACCGATATCTTTTCTTTCGGCAATGTAATCCTTTATCATACTGATGTCCCATCCCATAGGGGATAAAACCGTTTCACAGGCCTTCACAAGTTTTTCTCTGTAAAAATCTATGTCAAACTCTTCAACAGGTTCCAGTTCAGGGTTCTTGATCCTTGCTATACCTTCCTTGCTGTCATCGACCACGACATAACTTACGTTTTCTCCTCTGTTGTAGCTGACCGAGAATATGTTTTCAGCCCTTCTAACCGCAGAAACGCTTTTCAGGTTCTGACTGTAATCCTCTGGTCTTTTTGAGACCCTCTGATTGATAACCAGTTCATCTGCTTCTACATTTGAAAGTTCCCTTATTTGTGTTTTTAGCAACTGGCAGACCTTTCTTGGATCCCCGGTCCGGTCAATACATTCGATCATTTCTTCCTGACTTTCTTTGATGTACTCCGGTGTGTTCCTCTGCCTAAGTTCTATACCTCTGAACTTGTAATCTCCACTTTTTTTGCTACCGAAATACCTGTTCAGAGCACCTCCAATTTGTTTTTTTCTTGGACAAAACGCTATCCAGTCGTATATAGCCTCCATCTCGAGTTCTATACTTATTTCCTCAGTTATCTCCTGACAAGTTTTATCTATATCTCTTGTTTCCATGTCTTCCCGGGGTTGAACCCATATGGAATCAATTATCCCGTGCAGAACCTTCCAGCCGTTTTTCTCAAATATTTCTTTTGTTTCTATCATTATCTTCCGTGCAAAAGCGTTTATGGACTCGTGGCATTCTATCCTCCCGAACTTTGCGTTGTTGTAACCCTGATAACCGAAGCAAGAGACCAGTATCCACTTTAGAGCCTGAGATTTCTCTTCCAGTTTTTCAATCTTTTCCTGATCGTCCTCTTCCTTTATACTTTTTTTGATAGTATCTCTATCCTCAATTATGGGTTTCAAAACCTTTGGAAGGTATCCTTCCCTTTCGCAGATGCTGTAACTCAGTCCCGGAACATCTTCTGTCTCGTGACAGTCACATCTCACTGTTTCCGGACTGATGTTTCTGGTGCGTATTATGTTTGGATAAAGGCTGGAGAAATCGCATTCGTACACGTTTCTGTGGACACCGACATCAGGAGAGAATATAAAACCTCCTCTGTCCGACTCGTGAAGGGTTGACATCTTCTTGAACATTTCCGGTCGCCAGGCTCTCCACGGCACAAGAACACCTTTCTTCTTTGCATACTTTACCTGTATGGCTGTCAGTATATTTCCTATTGAGGCCCATGCAGCCTCCTGTACGGGTTTCCAGGATCTCTTAACAAGATCGAGTATCCCGTGTATGCCTGTTTCGTTGAGGAAAAACGAGTTCTTTCTGTTTATTATTGCCCTGCCCGGTACATTGTAACGCGGAGGGGAGTATCTTGTGACGCCGTAGCTATCATAGCTGCTCTTTCCCGCAAGGGTGGAGTACCCCGCTGCTCTGCCGAGGCAGAAATCTTCGAACCCTGTTTCTCTCGATCTTTTATTTAACAGAGGAACAACCTGCGAACTGTTCAAGACAAGTATGTCAGGATCTTTCTTTTCCAGCGTCTCTTTGACTGTCTCTATGTTTTCTTTCTCTCTCCTGTTGATCCTTTTCTCTCCTACCTGGATCCTTTTTATTCTCTTTTTCTCCAGGTGATATCTTGGTACATCGATGCTGAGCTTTTCAAGTCCTTTGTGTTCCGGCAGTATTCCTTCTTCAAGGAAGTACCTGAACTGAGGGGAGAAATCAATGTTGAACAGCTTCACGTTTCCTGGTTCCATGTTCCTCCTGACCCAGATACCGAAATCCTGTATATGTCTCATAGCCTCAAGCTCTATCCTGATAACTTTTTCGGGTTCCTTTCTCCACTTTGTCCTCCTGTATTCGTATCCGGTACTTAGGACATTATCCCTGTTTTCTATCTCCTGTTTTTTGTCCTCAATTTTTTCTTCAACGGATGCATAAACAGTTGGATTGTATTCCCTGTCTATCTCTACGTTTCCTCCTTTTTTCCAGAGTGTTGCGGTGTCGTTGTAGAAATCTACCTTGAACGCCATACCTGGAGTCAACCCTCTCCTTCTATCTCTGTCTTCAGGCTGTGGAGCTCTTTTTCCTGTTCCAGTATCACCGATATCAGGAACGTCTTGAAGGGCTCTCTGTGGTTCATGTGTGAAGATGCATCTGCGTTCCTGTCAGCCTTGCTGAAAAGGCTTTCGAAATGCTTTTTTTCCTCAATTCTTAATGCTCTCTTGTAGTCGTTCCATTCATTTTCCAGTCTTCTTAGAACGTTCCTGAAGGTTGGATTGGTTCTACCCAGCTCTGATCACCTCCTTCTTTATGTTTTGTTTGTTTACCATGTTTTCTGATTCTTCTCTGACACGATAAGCGTTCTTCAAAAGAATCTCCCATAGCTTCAGAGTTGTCTGTATATACCCTGGACCTGTGTAGGTAAGCGTACTGAAGTTTTTCGATTTGAATTTGAGTCCTTGCCTGGTTTCCCTGCATTTTATGACGTTGTCTGCCATGAAATCCAGGTTTGAAGCACCTGAAGCGGTTATAATTGTGGTGAGATCGTGTTTATCTGTCGTGTGGTGGATGTTCTCCAGGGTTGAATGCAGTGTTTTTATCCTTTCTCTCTTGTCCGCTATCTTTTTGTGGTAAAGATGGTCCAGAAGAGGAAGCACTAGAAGGCTGGTGCTTTCGTTTATTTCCTTGGACAGGTTTTCCGAAATTTTGTGGTGCTGGTAGGGGTTGAACGCCCGGGCAACAGTTATCTTTTCCAGTATATTTTGTTCTGGGGTTATTCTGGATATGATATGTGTCGAACAGGTGTTCCCGGTGTCCAACCAGAGTGCTTCCTCTCTTGACAGGATCAGCTGATTTATAACGAGAGCATGCAACGCTCTCTGGCTACCGTTGTGTTTCAAGAGGTTTACTCCTTTTTCCAGTCTTGGTAGATGTCCGGTAGGTTTCTGACCCATGTACCTATTTGGTTTTTCCGCTGGTTTTAATAGAGGGGTGTTTCTTCCGACATTACCGGTTTCTTATAACTTTTTAGAACCTGTTAAGAAATATAAGAGCTGTTAATAACCTATACAAGTACTGGATACGTGATCAAATCGGTTTTGGGAGGTCATTGGTTTATCAAGGTATTACTGAGAGTATTTTATCCCAGTTCTGTATTACTGCCTCAACTATTTTTTTCCCTATGTATATACCTGAAATTCCCAGCACCCCGCTCAATACATTTGGGGCCGGTATCGGTAGTTTAAGCAGTGTAAATAGAGCTCCTACGGCTATTCCTACAAGAAGGGATAAGATCTCTTTTCTCATGTTGGAATATTGGTCTGTTCGTTTTATACCTGTTGGGGGTCAAAGAAGTTGTTTTTCTCTCATACTTGTGGTTGACCTGTCTCCCACTATTATGTGGTCGAGAAGCTCCATCTGAAACTGTTTCAGAGAATCCTTCAGAACTTTTGTGGTGTCTATGTCTCTATCTGTAGGATCGGGATCTCCGAGCGGATGGTTGTGGGCCAGTATCACTGCGGATGCATTGTTTTCCAGGCCTTTCCTGATCACCTCTCTTTTGTCTACAGCCATGTTTTTCAGGGAGCCCTTGAATATCTTTTCTATAGCCAGCAAATCGTTGTTTGGAGCTATATATGCTGCATGTAGCTCTTCCTGCTCAAGATCGGACATCTCATTCTCGAAAATTTTCTTTGCATCACTGGAGCTCTCTATTTTTTCTTTGTCTTTTTCTCCTGATCTGCTTGCAAGCTCCAATGCGGCCTTTATCTGGGAGGCTTTTGTTTTTCCGATACCTCTGAATTTTTTTATATCATCTATAGAAGCTTTTTCGAGCTCTGAAAGTTCCATTTCGCTAAATATACTTTTACCTATATCTTTAGGGTTCTTACCGTGCAGGCCTGATCTTATAATTACTGCGATTAGTTCCGGGTTACTCAATTCTTTGACCCCGTCTTCCAAGAGCTTTTCTATAGGTCTTTCGGCATCCGGAAGTTCCTCTATGTTGTAACCCATGATGGTTTTTTTGTGATTGTCTCTTATATTTTTGGCAGTTTGTAAGGTTACTGATTTCTCTGGAAGAAACAATACTCAGATATCTTCAAGAGTTTTTAAAATTTTCATAGATGGGTTTGAAACAGGCCTGATTTTTTCAATGTAGTGGATGGATTCTCTGAAACTTTTATCGGTTTTTTCTGACAATACCTTTGAAGTTACGCCAACGCTTCTGGATACACCCTGCCTACAACATATCAACAATTTTTTGTCTTTTTCCAGTACTTCCAGGGCCTTGTTTACGGCTTTCTCCAGGGATTTTTTCCCGGGGTTCCCGGTGTCCACCGGTATATTGTAAACCTCTGTTTTTGAAGTGCTTTCTATATTTTCTCTTGAAAGATTGATAACTGAGTCAAATTCCTCCCAAGAACCTTTCTCTTTTATGGAACCGATGAACAAGTTTTCTTCTATTCTATCCATCGTTGAACGGATTCTATCAGGGTTTTAAAGAAGTTTTGTATGTTTTCCATTAAATCTTCATCCCTTTCTATATCATCAGAAGGATCTATAACTATTTCAGGGGTTTCGGTTTCTTCGGTAATGTTTTCTTCTGTCCTATTTTCTTCTGTTTCATTTGAACCCTCTGTTTCATTCAGTTCCTCTTCTTCACCCAAAACAGGTTCGGTAAACTCTTCCTCGTACTCGACAGGTTCCGTGAAATTTTCGGGAGTTTCCAGGTTCATATCATTTAATTCTTCAAGACAGCTCTCAAGCTCTTTTTTTTCCTCGTAATAACACGGTCTTGTCTCTCCATCGAAGACTGTTTCGAGATTTTCCATGTATTCCTCTGAAGTTTCTGCGGTTTCAAGATCCTCCATTCTGTCGTAAAGCTCTTCCAGTGTTTTTTGGTCCGTCCCATTCATGTATTCTCTTATCAGTAGCTGGCTGTAGCTGTATCCGAAGGTGGATTTTGCGAGTTTATCGTCGACTTGACCCCTTATAGTAGGATCCCATTCCTTCATGAAGTCTTTTTCATCTTGATAGTAATTCCAGAGATGTTCGGGTTGTCCCATTGGAGGAAGCGTGTATGTACAGGTTCCGTCGCTGTCCTCGCAAGGCATCTCCCAGATTTTTTCCTCTCCGAATAGTTCAGGCTGCCTCACATCCATCTCCTGTCGTACCAAATGCTCCACGTATGTTGCGGTTCCCTCGTCGAACATAGCTGAATCGGTTCTGACCCAGTTGAGAGGTTCCTGGTTGTAGGCATGTGTGGTCTCGTGCATCATCAATGCAGGGAATAACTCTTTCTCTGTTTCTGAGGATCTGATGTATATTATACCTCCCTGTTGATATACACCTGCTCTACCTTTCCCGAACTTTTCATCGAATTCGCGGTCTTCCTTTACTATTACTGCAAGCTTCCTGAACATAGGTCTCTGACCCGTAATTCTTCCCACGACAGGGTACATTTCATCGGCTGTTGATAGGTCTACGTCTTCTCCAAATAAGATGTAGTTCTCGTACTCGTCATCTCTGTCAGTCCATGTGGCGATTATATTTACAGGGCCATCTCCCACAAACTCCGCATTCTCATCTTCGAAAAAAGCTTCTGTCCCGTGGTTATTATCGATTCCTAGTATTTCATGGGGGGTTTCAAGAAAAACAGTGGTTTTTTGATCTTTCAGACCCGAGAGCTGTAACTCAATTTTTTCTAGTCCTTCCGTAACTTCTTCAACTTGTTCTTTTTCCTTGTATTCTATTGTTACTGTTTCTTCCTTTCTTCTATCACCTGATGTTGTATTGAAAGTCAGGGTTCTGCCATCAATATTGTATTCTTCGATCTCTCCCTTCGTGTCCCTGATTTCAAGATCTTCCGTGTCTTCGGGTAGCTCCCAGCTAGTTTGCCAATGATTAACAGGGTTTTTTGATTCTAAAGTTATGTTTGTCTGTCTATGGATATCTTGATCTATTATCTCAACGCTCTGGGTTACCCTTGACTGTGCAGAGGATAAAAGAACTATCAAAAAGATTGAAAGCACGATTATTTTTTTAGAGTTCACAGATAATTTTCCCCCTTGCAATTTATAAAATGTTTTTATCTTTCCGGGCAGTTTTATTTAAGCGTATCGAAAGTTTTTAATATAGGTTACCGGTATTATAAGAAATAGTCTTCAACGGAATACACCATTCGAAAACTATTTTTGGATCATATGTTTTCTAAAATATGTTTTATGTTGCTTATGTACTAAGGATTCAAATAATATTATTATACTATAATACTTTTCAATGTTGACCCTAACATTTATAAATAACCTAGTCGTAATATGACAAGTGTCTATTAAGTCGGGGAGGAAAAACTTTTAACAGGGTAAAGATTTTTATTACCGGATCTTTATTACTACTCCTTGGCAAAAAGACGTTCCCAAACTTTTATAAAGGAGCGTCTTCAATATAAAACTATCGGACATATTTACTACTGTGGGGGAATTATTATGGTAGATGAAACAAAAGAAATCGCTACGCAAAGATTTGAAGAAGAGTTTGAAGAAGAGATGACAAACCCAGAGATGGCAGAAGACTTTGAAGCTAACACTGATTCTGTTCCTATGGATGAACCAGGGCCTGCAATGCCCAGGATGGAAGATGAATCAGGAGATCAAGATCTTACTTATCCTAGTGAACAGGATTCAGAGGAAGAGTCTTCTGAAGAATCAGAAACAAAATCAGTTAAGCCTGAATCAGCAGAACAGGGGCTTAAATGTCCTGAATGTGACTGTACTGATTTTAATGAAGATAAAGATAAAGCTGAACTAATTTGTTCTGAATGTGGGCTTGTTATAGATGAAAACAGAATTGATGACTCTCCTGAATGGAGGGCTTTCAATGCTGAACAGAGAGAAAAGAAATCCAGAGCTGGTGCTCCTTTGACATACACCAAGCACGATATGGGAGTTTCGACCGATATTGGAAAAGGATCCGGAGAACTTTACAAGGTATCCGGAAAGAAGAGAGCTCAGTACTACAGAATGAGAAAATGGCATAATAGGCTAACAAAATCGAAGGATAGAAACCTTGGTTTTGCTCTTTCGGAACTGAACAGGCTAATATCTCATCTGAATCTTCCTAAATCAGTCCACGAAGAAGTCGCAAGACTTTACGAGAAAGCAGTTGATAAAGGACTGGTTAGAGGAAGAGCTATGGAGTCAGTTATCGCTGCTCTACTATACATTGTATCTAGAAAACAGGGAACACCAAGAACACTTGATGAGATCCACGATGCATCAGGAATTGACAAGAGAGAGATCGGAAGAACTTACAGATACGTTGCAAGAGAATTGGGTCTTAGAATTTTGCCTGCAAAGCCTCAGGATCACATCCCAAGATTTGCTGGTAAACTCCAGCTGAGTGGAGAGGTCCAGGCTCGTGCAAGAAAGATTATCCAGCAGGCCAGAGAGAAAAACCTTCTTTCTGGAAAAGGACCTACAGGAATTGCAGCCGCTGCTCTTTACATTGCAGCTGTTCTTGAAGGAGCAAAGAGAACACAGAGAGAAGTTGCAGACATCGTTGGAGTTACAGAAGTGACAATCAGGAACAGATACAAGGAGCTCGTTGAGAACCTTGGACTGGAAGAGGAAATCGAGCAGAAGAAGGATTAAAACCCTTTTTCTCTGTTTTCCTTTACCAAGATCTTTTCCATCTCTTCTTCTTTCTTTTTTATTTATGCCTGTTTAATTCCTTTGAAATCGATACTATATCTTCTATCGGAGCGTTAGTCTTTATCCCGGTGGGGCTGAAATGTGTTTCGACCGCATTGTAACCCTTTTCTTCAAGTTTTCCAAGAATATTTTTCCTTCTGACAGCGGGCATACCTGTTATATTTCCTATGTTGTGGGTGTCGTAGAACGGTTTCTTGATTTCTGACTCTTTTTCAAGCTTTGAAACAAGTTCCACAGCGTTTTCAATACCTTTTTCCTCAAGATCTTTTCTCACATTTTTTATGAATCCTTTTCGACCTGTTTTGCCTATCCATAAAGGACCTAATCTCTCGGCATTTTCGCCGCATTTTGGGCATCTTTCACCGACATGTTCCCTTTCTTCAACCATGTTCCGGTAACCGCATGATCTACAGGCCGTGATAAAACCTATTTTATCGAGAGACCGGTTTACACCTTTTTTGGTTTCCCTTACTTCTCCAAAAATCCTGTAATAATGTTTTTTAGCATAACAGAGCTTTGGGTCAAAAACTTTGTCATGTACCGCAAAAGAATTGAATACTTTCATTATTAGAACTCTTAAACCCACCTCGTGGTGGTAGGGCATGTTTTTAACCCATGTACTATACCTCCTTCTGCAGGTCTTTACATAGGTACCGCATAAAGTGGCGAGATCTGTTGCGGTTATACCTACAAAGCTATCGTGTTTTAAGCTTCTGGCAGTTGAGTCAAGAAACCTGGCTGGTGAACCAAAAGGATCAAGGTCGATGTAGTGGTAACCCTTTCTTCTCTCCGTCATTAAAACGTTTGCATCTTTTCCGGTTACCTCAGTTTTTTCATCAGGCAAATCATTGATTCCCAGGTTTTCCCGGATGTTTTCCTCTGCTTCTGGCTTCGTATCATTCATAGTTACTTTTTCAAGACCGGGAACGTCCTTCAAATACCTTAGACCTCTTATACCTGAACCCGAAAGAGCATCAAGAACTTTTAAATCAATGTTCTGGTCTTTCCTATAGGTTTTCAAAGCAGAAACAGATATATCCCGGTTCAGGATCATGTCGTCATTGTAAAAAACTTCGGATTCCTTTGTTGGCTCTTCTTCAGGCTCTACATTTATTTTTATACCTCTCTCCTCCAACATTGGTCTCGTCACTACTCGTCCTCTGAATTTTCTGTCTTGCTTCCCAGATCCTTTGCCTTTTCAGCTATCTTGTCCGTCTCCAGTTTAGGTGCCATGTCTTTCGCTTCTTCCTCGGTCTGAGCTTTCTGGATATCCGCCCCGACCTTTGATGCAAACTCTTTAGTTCTCTCTTTCAACTCGTAGAGCTTTTTCTCATCTATATCGTCAAGTTCCTCGTTCTTCACTTTCTCCATTATCTCTTCCCATTCCTGGAAGAACTCTCTGTGGTCTTCTTCAACTTCTACATTTTCAATAACGGTTTCTGGGAGATCTTCCTTCTCTTCAGGAGGTTCTATTCCCTTTGATTTCAGAGCTGCCACGTTTGCCTTTAAGAATGTTTTATAATCCTCTATGATATCCTGTACTTTTTTGTTGCTGCCCAGCTGTCCAACAAGCTGGTGCATCCTTCTTATAAAGTCATCAGTAATTTCAAGATGTTCTTCAACCATCTCTGCAGTAATTTCTTCTGGATGTTTCTCCGCCTCGTCGCTGAACTCGTGGATTTTCTCTGCTATTTCGACGTATTTTTCCTCTAGATTGTCGTTTTCTACAAAGAGCTCGTTCAAGACTTTTCCAACATCTTCCTTGTTCGGAGGAGTTTTCCCGATATACATGATTGGTGCCTGTCCGGCATTTGCAACGGCTTGCTCCAGTTTGTGCGGGATGCTCTGTTTAAAGTTCTGTTCTGCTTTTTTGTAACCCAGAGCAGCCATTTTAAGCCTTTTTTCTACTGCTTCTTGAGATGAAGTAATTTTACCTCTCTGAAGCATCCTCTTGGCCGGCATAAATATACCCACATCATAAACAGGTTCTCCTTTTCTCAGCACAGCTACTACTAGTGGCTCTCCCTTTCTTATAGAATCCCAGAACTCCGTAAGGAAAGTGAAGTACTGGATTGTTATCCTCTCATCGGTCTCCTTCGCAAGATTGGTGACTTTTTTTCTTATCTTGTCCTTTGCCTCTGAAGGAACGTCATCCTCAAGCTTGGTATCATCAAGAACCACAAAAGTATCTATATCTGACTCGTGTGTATGTCTTCCTTCAGGAACTGAACCGTAGACGGCTACACACTTTACTTTATCCCCGAGTTTTTCCTGTAGCTTGTCTGAAAACTCCTCTACTTTTTCGAACCTTCTTTCCCTGGATTTTTCCTTTGCCTTCCTGAGCTTGTCTTTGGAACTCATGTCTATGAAAAACCTCTTTTGTCAAAACTTATTAACGTTTCCGAGGGTGTTTAAAATTTTTAGATTGTTTATCGATCTCCCTTTACCTGTACAATATGGAAGTAGAAATTTCTTTGACAGGGTATTCATCGGATTTGAAACTTCTGAGATGTCCGTTGATAGAAATATCTCCTTCAACGGCTACTTTCCACAAACCCTTAGTAGGTAGTTCAATGGTGCCTTCTTCGTGGTAGGGATTGTGGGCGACCACTATGTCATCCCATTCATCCTCTTCGTAATCCAGTTTAAATGCTACCATGCCTTCTTTTGATTTCTCCAGTTCAATATCTTCAAAGAAGGAAATAGCTTCCTTTATTTTATCTGAATCTCCTATCCTAAAAGCAGGATGGTTTTTTCTGATTTTTATTAGTTCTTTATAATAATCAGAAATTTTAATGTTTTCTTTTTTCTTGTTCCAGTTTAGAGAGTTTTTTTCAGGAGGTCCTTGATAAGGATTGTCGTCGAACTGCCTTTTTCTTAACATTTCGGCTCCTGAATGAATGAAAGGAACCGCCTGCGAAGTTAGAATTATTGAATTTGCTAGCATTGTAGCTCTTTTCTTCTCTTTCTCCGTAAATTCTTCGGCGGATTTGCAAATCTTCTCGTACAACGTATTTCCATCGTGGCATGTTGTGTATGCGATTACCTCGCCTGGTTCCCCGTTGTAAATATCTATTTCGCCTGTTATTATGTCTTTTATATCGTCACGGTTCTTCATTATGTCTCCTGTAACGTATCCTCGGTCGTCCCCGTCAGGACTACCTTTGATACCATCTCTGGCCTTGTCGTCAAACGCTCCGATCCCTGTATTTATCTGGTACTTCCTGTTCATAGGGTTTTCATCTTCTTTGCTGTCAAGTTCTGAACCTAAGGCTTTCCAGGGTTCTCCATACAGAATGTTGGATTGATTATTATTTTCTAGCTCGCTTTTAATGGTTTTCATCGTTTCTTCATCGTGTAAAGCCATTAGGTCGAATCTAAAACCGTCTATGTGATATTCTTCCTGCCAGTGTTTTACAACGTCAACCATATACTTTCTGACTATAGGGTTCTCCGATGCTAGCTCGTTCCCACATCCTGATCCGTTTGTATCTCTGAAGAAAGTTTCTTCTGCTAGTTTTTCCAGGCTGTTTCTTCCGAGTACGTATGTGTGGTTTAGGACAGTATCTTTTATTACACCTATGCCGTCTTCGTGAAGTCCTTTTACCATTTGTTTAACTTCTAGTATCCTTTTTTCAGGATCCGAAGGCCTTACAGAATAACTTCCCTCCGGGGCGAAGAAGTTTTCCGGATCGTAACCCCAGTTATAAGAATCTTCGTCTTTTTCCATGGCTGAACCGTTTTGAGAGATAGGCATCAACTGTACATGGGTTATACCTAGCTCCTTCAAGTGATCAAGACCTGTTTTAATATCTGTGCCTTTTACTCTACTGCCTTCCTCGATGAATCCATTGTATTTACCTCTTTTTTCTACATTGGAGCTTTGGTGATTTGTAAAGTCCTGTACATGAGTCTCGTATATAACAGCATCTACGTTTTTTTCAAGGTTTACATAACTGTCTTCTTCCCAGCCTTCCGGCTTTACTTTTTCGGTGTCTAATATAACTCCTTTATCTCCGTTAAGTGTAACAGCTTTTGTGTATGGATGTAAAGCTAATGTTTCACGGCCTTCTTTCTTTAATTTTAACCTGTACCTCTTGTTTTTCAAGTCTCCATTAATAGTTGCCGTGTAGAAATTTCTACCTCTGTTTTTAAGCGTTTTTTCGCCAATTTTTTCTTCTGAATTTTCTGTATATAATTCAAACTTTATTGGTTTGATTTTTTCGGAGGCGAAAAGGTTTATCTCCGTTTTTTCGGGTTCGTAAATAACTCCAAGCTCTTTTTCTTTCACCCATTCGCCGTACTTTTTTTCTAATTCCTTGTTTATTTTTTGAGCTCTGTCGCTTTGGTATACATCTGTCATTGTAAACACTTACATTTGTTTAAAGTTGTTAAGTAATATAATATTATAATATAATACGAATCCTTTGTATAAAAAACCTGCTGTACACTCAAAACACGGAAAAAAGAAACAATCAATAACTTACTGGTACTCCTCTCTCTTCCAGTCCTCCGGTCTGGTGTCCTTCTCCAGTGCGGCGGTACCAAGCCAGGTATGGTCGGGTTGAGTGGTCTCTAAAAGTCCTGAAAGTGGATCAAGAGCGTGTTCGAATATCTCCTGCCACTCATGATGCCACTCCTCTTCTGTAAGTCCGAAGAACTTCAGGATAGTGTATTCTCTGAGTGTCAGGTCTTCGTCAGTCTCAAGTTTCTGCCATACTCTGTTTGCGTTCTCTCCCTCGAGGTCTCCGGGTTCAATTCCCATCTCTATCATATTCAACATG
>JALDAE010000051.1 GCA_022729335.1 Candidatus Nanoanaerosalina halalkaliphila | reverse complement strand
CCATCTTCTAACTGGTATCGTATATGCCATGAATTTTCTGGCGGAATTAATATCCCCTTGTTTTTCTTGTAGTTTATATCTGAAGCATCCAACAAATCCTTATCGAAATAGTTTCTTTCCACTGTATCTTGGATGTATTCCTCTATTTTCCGGTTTACTTCATCTCCCTCCAGAAAATATTCTGGTATGTGGATGATGTTATTCCTTTTATTGTAGAAAAGCTGGTGGTTACCGTTTATTAACATGGAATGCTTCCAACTGTTTTCTTCTATTCTGCTTCCGGAAAAAATATCTAGTTTATCCATGATACATTCTCTGGATAAAATAAGCTTAGGATTTTCCCTGTCCTTACTGAAGGTGATGTTGAGAGTACCACCATAGAAAGGTTTAACACCGTTGCTTCCAGGAGTTAGATTAACAGTTTTCAATGAATTTATATCTGAACTATGCTCTCTTATGACTTCTGCTTCACGCATTTTTTTTTCTCATTGCAGTATTTTCTATTCCTGAATGCTCAGTATATCCCATGTCTTTCATCTCTATTACATTGTGTTTGGGATAAGCGATAACATCGTTGTATATCATCTGTAATTTTTCTTTCATTGTTATCAATGGTTTTTGTTTTCCATCCATTATTTTTTAAAATCGTAAGATTCAATATCTGTTTTTTCAAGCAGGATTGGTTCGTTGTAACGTATTACTAGAGATTCGAACTCTTCAACGTTTTCAGGCCTATCGTCCTTGTTTTCCACCAAAAAATTTTTCAGTATTGGTTTGATTATTGAGCTGTGTTTGCCAGAGATTCTGAAATCTTGATCCCAATCTTTTAAGTTTAAACCATGCTTCTTTCTGATGGAGTTTTTCTTATCAACAACTTTGTCGTAGATCTCAAAACCATAACGGTTAAAGACTTCTCCTTTTCTGTAGAATAACATGCAACCGTTTTCCATCTCATCTATCTCGAAGTAGGATTCTATATCTATATCTTTTTCTTCTATGTAGTTACCCAAGGTGTTTGTGACTTCATCAAGACCTATTATTTTTTCACCGCTTTTTTCCCTAAGTCTTCTAAGCTTTCTATATTCCTTATCTGTAAGAAGTATCTTTTCTTCTAACGAGTCTTTTTGAAGGCTGGCATGTTTGATTTCATAGTTGTATATCCCTCTTGGACCCGGTGTCAAGTAACTTATTTCACCGGTTGAAGGATAAACATAGACTTCTTTTAGCTTCAATGGCATATACAAGTTTCTAGTACCGATACTTTCTACAAATTCTTTTTCTTTATAAACACCCATAAAACGAAAACAAAAACCGAATCTTTTATTTGTTATGTGGCTGTGATAACTATTCTTTTATTAATACTGATATGTCAAATAATGATATAAAGGTGGTTTTATGACAGAATGGATAATAGAAGAATTAGCTGATTTCGACGAGGATAAAGGATCTATACATATTGGAGATGAAAGATTACTTGTTGTACCTGCTTCATTTCTCCCAAGTATCAAAGAAAACTACATCGATTTTATAAAACAGTTTGATGAGATAACGGACAAAGCCGCAGAAGTTATCGCTAAAAGAAAGTTTTTTATGAAGGCATATGAAGCCGGGAGGGAAACAGCGGAAAAGATACCGGAACAGGGAAGTAAAAAGGAAACACTCCTTAAAGCACTTGAAATTTTAGAGCAGATCGGTTACGGCAGCTTCGAAGTTTTGAGATATGAACCTCCTGAAAACATTGTTGTGAGGGTTAATCATTCTCCAGAAGCTGAATGGTCTCTTGAAAAACATGGATTTATTGAATCCGAAAAACCTGTATGCGATTTTTTAAGAGGATTCGCATCCGGAGCAGCACATACAATATTCGGAGCACCGATACAGGCAGAAGAATTGATGTGTATAGCTAAAGGCGAGGAATTCTGTAAAGTCAGGTTTTTCGTTGGCGACAAACCAGGTGATTCGTGGTTGATGGATCAGGATATCTTCTGAGGTGTTGATTATGGAAGGATACAAAGAGGCTATAGAAGCCGCGATAGAAAGAGAAAAAGATATACTTGGTAAGAAAACAGCCATTAAACTAGCGAAGAAATCCGAAGGTATCGAAGTTGATGAGGAAGGAATTGTAGTTGAGATAAAAGTTGATGGAAAGAAAGCTCTTGAGAACGTTGTATACTCTTTTGCGGATGCTATAGGAAGCTTAAGTGTTACTATGATTGCAAGAGAACTAAATAAGAGGGATTTTAATGATTTAGATATGCCTGATGTCTTGAGGGAGAAAATGTGATTTTTTATTATAGCTGACTCTACTTTCCTTCTTTATTTTTTTATTAAAACTGTTTTCAGCAATTTTTTTGGTTTTGGAACAGATTAGAAATCCACTAACTTTTCTTTTTTGCGACATATTTGCAGCATTTATCGCCTTTTGTGATACACTTCTCTTCTTCACATATCACATCAGAACCCATTATTGCTTCAGCTATACCCGCAACCTGTCCCTGGATATCATAACAGATAGGTGAATCCGTCTCTATTCCATGGCAATTGTGACAGTTCTCAAGGTATAATACTATTTTTTCGCGCTTTATCTCAACTCTGGGGACACCATATCCTCTCATCAAGTACTCCTCTTCAATGTTTTTCTTTATGAAAGGCTTTAATAGAAAGCTAAATACCGTTAAGAACCTATATTTCTTTACACTGTCTATCCTTTTTCTTGCTGCGTATTTACTTGCCTGATAAATTATACCTCTTGCACCTCTACCAATCAAATTTCCAAGCTCTTCTATCATATTGGATGCAAAATCTATGTGTAAAATTATGTTTCTCGTGTCCTTGTACCAGAGTTCTCCGTTTCTGTACTTGAGATGTCTGGTGTTTATATTATTTTTACTTAATTCATTTTGTTTCTTTATATTTTTTTGTATCTTAACAGCTTCATCTTTGATGATAACTTTATAGTTACATTCATTCTCTTTATTACAACTCACATGTTTGCATACACATTTTTTACCTGTAAGTTCTTCGAATGCACCTTCAAGTATACCTATTATATTTCTCGTTTCATATCTCTGGTTAAAAGGATGGTCAAAAGAATTCTCAACGTTTATCACTATATCTTCACCGTAATCCAATAACATTAGTTTGCCGTAACCAAAATAGGATATCTCCTGAAGCATCTCTCTTATGTTTCCCTCTGTTTTTTCCCTTCCCTCGTAGAGAAACCGGTATTTTTTGATCATGTTTTTGAAAAGCTTGTGGAACAGACGATCAGCTGTTGGACCAATCTTGTTCCTTAGACTCTGGTGTATGTTGGGGATATCGTTTTGTTCCGAAATGATCGATGTAACGTTATGATAATATAGATGTCCCCTATCTCTGTCAATAATGATTTCCAGTTCTTTCATCGATAAATATAGTTTTATCTTCACAATATAAAATGTTGGGCTTCAAGAAGAAAGATAATTCAAAAAAAGAGGAGAGAGTTTACTTCTCCTCTACTTCGATACAAAGTCCTGCACCAACTGTCTGTCCCATGTCCCTGATAGCGAATCTTGAAAGCTGAGGAATATCGTCCTTGGTCTCTATGACGAGTGGGCTCTGAGGTCTTAGTTCAACTATAGCTGATTCTCCTTCTTTGATGTAATCAGGATTCTCTTCTTTGAGCTCTCCTGTCTTCGGATTCTGTGTCTTGACCAGGTTGGTGAAAGTACATGCAACCTGTGCCGTGTTAACGTGGAATACAGGTGTGTATCCTTCTGTAATCACGTTTGGATGGCTCAAGACGATGATCTGTGCTTTGAAACTGTCTGCAACTGTTGGAGGGTTGTCAGGAGTTCCTGCAACGTCTCCTCTTTTTACATCGTCTTTTCCGACTCCTCTGACGTTGAATCCGATGTTTGCACCAGGGTTGGCTTCTTCAACTTCTTCGTGGTGCATCTCGATTGTCTTGACTTCTCCGCCCACGTTCTTGTTAAGCCTTGTTGATGCTGGCTCGAACTTGACGTCGATTCCCTTTTCAAGTTTACCTGTTTCAACTCTTCCTACCGGTACGGTACCTACACCCTTGATCTTGTAGGCGTCCTGGATAGGTACTCTGAGCGGTAGTTCAACAGGTTTCTCTGGAGCTTCAAACTCGTCAAGTGCTTCAAGCAGGGTTGGACCGTCGTACCAGTCAAGGTTGTCTCCTTTCTCTACGACGTTGTCTCCCTCATAAGCCGAGATAGGGATGAACTTGATGTCGCTTACCGGGAAGCCGACTCCTTTGAGCAGTTCGGTTACCTCTTCTTTTACTTCTTCGAATCTTTCTTCTTTATAGTCCGGAATATCCATCTTGTTTACGGCGACAACAAGCTGCTTGATTCCAAGTGTCTTTGCGAGGTATGAATGCTCCTTGGTCTGGGGCTGCACACCGTCGTCCGCAGCAACTACAAGAATTCCTGCGTCTGCCTGTGCAGCTCCTGTGATCATGTTTTTGATGAAGTCACGATGTCCTGGAGCATCGATCATCGTAAAGTAATAGTTATCAGAGTCGAATCTCTGATGCCTTAGATCGATTGTAACTCCTCGCTCCCTTTCTTCTTTTAGGTTGTCCATCGCGAATGCGAATTCAAAAGTTTCTTTACCTGCTTCTTTTGCAGCGTCTTTCAGCTTTCTTTTTTCTGCTTCGGGCAAGTTTTCTGTATCCCAAAGAAGCCTACCAATCATAGTAGACTTTCCGTGGTCAACGTGCCCGATTGATACAAGATTAATGTGTGGTTTATCATCTGCCATAGTATTCACCTTTTAGCATTATT
>JALDAE010000053.1 GCA_022729335.1 Candidatus Nanoanaerosalina halalkaliphila | reverse complement strand
TTAACCCACTATCCTGTTGACTGGGATCTTGACGGAGAAAAACCTTTTCAACCATTATCCGCGGAAAAAATTAGGGAAATGAAGGAGAAAGATGTTTCTCTTTACACACTCCATGGACCTCTAGACAAATACGGACAGTATTCAACAGGAAACTTGCTTGCTCAAGTACTTGGCCTTGAACCTGTAAAAGGTTTCGCAAGCGATAATGGGATTAAAAACGGAGCCATATGCGATACTGAACTTAGAAAAATTGAAGAATTGAAAACCAGATTAGAGAAAGAAATAGGTCACGGAACAAAGAAACACGGTTATGGAGATGGAAAGGTTGACAGGGTAGCTGTTATAGCTGGAGGAGGGATGAAGAAGAGTTTTATTAGGGAAATGGTGGATGAAGAGGTAGACACACTAGTTACAGGAGTAACAGTCAGGAATGAGCATCAGGAAGAGAGACATGAATACGCGGAGCAAAAAGAGTTAGATATACTTGGAGGAACTCATTATTCGACTGAAAAATTCGCAATGATGAAGCTTTGTGGTTACTTTGATTCAATTATGGTTGACTCTGAATTCATCCATGAAGAGCCTTGTATGGCCGATATAGGTTTTTCAAAAGAAAAGCCAGAACAGTAAAATTCGCAATCAAATTGTTTCATGTGGGTTCTTAATCCAAAATGGATTATTTATACCGGAAAAATTAATCAAAAAACGATTGGGCAAATACTTGGTCGTCTACATGAAAACAAATCAATCTTTTTTTCCAAGCTGCTCATGGGCGAAAACAATTGTCCCTAATAACAGGGTCCACCCAAAAGCTGTTGAAAACTCTCTTAAAGGATGAACAAGCTGTGAAAAAGGTTCGCTTCCAAAGTAAAGGACAATACCTGTTATAAAAACCAAGAAATTTGATAGAACCGCCATCATTGCTCCTATTATAAACAAAACTCCCAAATTCTTCAGTGTAGATATCTCTGTTGTTTTTAATGTCTCCGAGATGCCTGACAAGAAGTTTTCTTTTTGAACAACAATCTTGAAAGGGTAGAAAAACATCAGACCCATAACCAAAAAAGATAAAACAAAGAAAGCTCTCCCCATATATTCCCAGAGGAAAAGATGTGATACAAGAAAAATAGATAGGAATAAAGAGAAACCTGCGAAGGTGTTCAAATATATATTTTTTTCTTTTTTTAGAGTTTTGAAAGTTAGTTTTTTCCGTTCATTATTGAAATGATCTATAACGAGTAAAACAAGAGCGGGATATATAACGATTCCCAAAACAATCATGGCAACCAAAACATAAATATTGGAGGATACAGTTGTCAGTGACATAAGTTCTGCTTCCGACATACCATTTATAGCTTCTATCTCAAATGTTTGAGGTCCTCCAAGATGGTGCATCTGTAGGCCTTCAATCCCAAGATTAAGAAGAGAAACAGCTATCCATGACAAAAAAACTAGTTTTAAACCGGTCTTTGTCAGGAGATAATCGAAACCTTTTTTCAAAGATTCGGATAAGGAGTAACCCATGGGAGTTATATAGAAAAACTAAAATAAAAAACGAACCGGTCAATCCTTGAGCCACATGTATTCCTTGCCGAACCATCCGTTAGCAACTATCTTCAGGACCTCGATGAAGATAACTGTCACGGCTGTAACTCCCAAACCGATACCCCAGTGTTGCAGGCTCAAGGGTTGATGCTCGAAAATATCCTGGAAAAACGGTACATATACAACAACTAATGTCAGTACAATTGTGAGCATTATTAATGCCCACATGATCTTGTTGTTGAAGGGATCTATGTGTCTCAAAGTCTTTGTCAGGGATTTAAAGTTGAATGCGTGAGCTACAATCACAAGCGATATGATCACGAATGTGGCGGTCCTTGCAAGCTGAAGGTTTGCTCTTGGCCCTATATACATGTAAACTCCAAAAGACGTGATTGCCATGAACACGGCCATTGTAACCATAAAAAACAGGTTCCTCTTGTGCATAAGTCCAATTTCCTTCTTCCTTGGAGGTCTGTCCATTATCCCTTTAACTGCAGGGTCAAGACCCAGCGAAATAGCGGGGAACTCCTGTCCTATAACGTTCAGGAACAGTATCTGTAGAGCGATAAGAGGGATGAAGTCAAATCCAAGTATTGCTATGGTTAATGCTAAAAGGGATACTTGTGTAAAGTTTCTTGAAACAAGATAAGTTGTGAATTTTTCAATATTGTCGTAAATACGTCTTCCACCTTTTATAGCAGTAACCAGTGTTGAGAAATCATCGTCTTCCAGTATAACATCTGAAGCGTCCTGAGTAACTTCCGTACCTTTTTGACCCATCGAAACACCGACATCAGCTTTCTTTACTGCTGGTGCATCGTTGACACCGTCACCTGTCATAGCCACAATTTCTCCATGTTCTTGAAGAGAGTCAACTAGCCTTGATTTGTCTTTTGGCATGGTCCTGGCGAATATATCTACATCCTTAACAGCCTCTTCTAGCTCGCTGTCATCCATTTCGTCCATCTCGTCCCCTGTGATCACAGTAGGGTCATCTGTCAAACCAATTTCCATGGCGATCGATTTTGCCGTCATCGGATTGTCTCCGGTGATCATTTTTACATCTATGTTGGCATTGTTCGTCTGGCTCAATGTCTTGTATACCTTTTCTCTCGGTGGATCTCTCATGGCAACAAGTCCGGTGAAAACAAGGTTCTTCTCTATATCGTCTTCGTCTTCAGGTATTTCATCCAGGTCATCCCTGTAGGCGGTGGCCAGAACCCTCAAAGCTTCTTTGGTGTACCTATCATTTTGATCCAGTATTTCCTGTTTCATCTCCTGCGTCAGATCTTTTTCTTCCCCGTCGATATAGATTTTGTTACATTTGTCCAGAATGACTTCCGGAGCTCCCTTACTGTATACCATTAGTCCCTGTTCGGGATCCTTGTTGACCGTGGACATCATTTTTCTTTCCGAAGTGAAAAGAACTTCTTTCTTTCTGGGGTACAGCTTGTTAAACTCCTCGGCTCTCATACCGATTTTTCTGCCCAGAACAATCATAGATCCCTCTGTGGGATCTCCGTTGATCTGGTACTCTCCGTCTTCGACCAGGATTGCATTGTTACAAAGTACACCGGTCTTTATAGTTTCCTCCAGTTCGGGGTAATCGCTTACATCGATGTCATTTCCATCTTTCTTTATTGTACCAAGCGGATTGTAACCTCGACCGGTTACCTTGAATTCATTGTCCCATGTATAAACTTTCCTTACTGTCATCTCGTTCTTGGTCAACGTTCCTGTTTTATCAGTACAAATAACAGTTGTGGATCCAAGAGCTTCTACAGCAAGCATCTTTTTAACAATAGCTTTCTTATTGGCTAATTTCTTCATACCTATAGAAAGTGTCAATGTCATTGTAAGTGGTAGGGCTTCAGGTATAGAGGCCACTGCAAGTGCAAGTGTAACAATAAGAGCTTCCATGAATGTAACTCCTTGAAAGAGGCCCATGATTAAAATAAATGAGGCTGCCAGAACTGCAATGATTCCAAGTCTTTTTCCTAGCTTGTCCACTTTTTTCTGCAATGGAGTTTTTCCCTCATCTTCCTGTATTCCCTCAGCTATCTCACCCAGTTTTGTATCCATTCCGGTATTCTTAACTTCTATTTCTCCTCTTCCATGTACAAGAACAGTACCCGAGTACATTTCGTCACCGTATTCCTTTCTTACGGCTTCACTTTCTCCTGTTAATACTGACTCGTCAACTTTCATATTTACAGAGTCTATGACTTCTGCATCTGCAGGTACCCTATCGCCTGTATCTAGCTTAACTATGTCTCCGGGTACAACTTCTCTGGAGTCGATTTCCTTGACTTTTCCGTCTCTTACAACATTCACAACAGGTTCCGCCATCTCCTGTAATTCTTCCATGGCTTTTTCGGCTTTCCACTCCATCACGAAACCTGTTATTACTATTATACCTATTATAATCAAAATGAAGTAGAATTCAACCATCTCCCCACCCAGAAACGATAGAACAGCAGCAATAACAAGGATCCAGATAAGAACATTTGAAAACTGTCTCTTGATTAGCTTAAATACATCTGATTCTTCGTCTTCCTCTAGCTCGTTGGGACCGTATGTTTCAAGTCTCTTCTCTGCTTCTCTTGTTGTCAATCCTTCTGATCTGGAAGAATACTCCATACAATATGAGATTGATAATTACTTATTTAATAAATTTTCTAAAGCCTTAAGGACTTTAAATTCTTAATTAAAATTGCTGTTACATCAGTGTAATTAAAAAGCATTCAGAACTGTAAACAGCTTTTATCCAGTATTTTTAGTATTTTTTATTTGGTTTAGCCGGAGATGAAATTTTGATCCGGGACCAAATTTAAAATAAACAGCAGTTAATTACTGAATAATAAAAAATGCTGAAGGATGAAGATGAGGATTTTTTGGAAAAGGATCCTCTTAGATATGCGCTTAATACTCAAGAAGGAAATATTTACGACATCAAAGAAAGTATCAGGAGATATGCTGAGGATTTTGAATTTAGAAAACGGTTTGATG
>JALDAE010000018.1 GCA_022729335.1 Candidatus Nanoanaerosalina halalkaliphila | reverse complement strand
TCTCTGTTGGGAAAACTACCGTCGGGTTCCCCATGAAGTACATCAACATTGAAACCGATTTTTTCCAGTATACTCGGGGCCGTAAGGCCTGCAACACCGTTTCCACAGTCGATCAGAATATCAAGGTCGCCTCCTTCTGTTTTTTCGGCAACATAGTCTATATATTCCTCTCTTATATCTTTCTTGACGATCTCGGATTCACCACCATTATCGAAATCTTTCTCAAGGAACAGATCTCTTATCTCATGGTTTTCTTCCTCCAGGAAACCCACACCGTCCTCGTGGTAAAACTTGACACCGTTCCACTCCGGAGGTAGATGTGATGCGGTTATGTAGGCCGTCTTGAAACCGTGTTTCCACCCATAATAGAGAACCGTTCCGAACGGCTCCAGGTCGAGATCAACAATCTTGTTGACTTCAGAACTATTCAAACCATCTATAAAAGCTTTTTTAAGTTCTTTTGAAGTATTTCTGGCGTCATGACCTACAACAACTTTTTTATCTCCTTCTCTTGATACAAAAGTTCCGAAGGCCTTGCCAATATCTTCCATTGTTTCCGGTGTGAGGTTTTCTTCTGTGTTACCTCTTATGTCGTATGCTCTAAACATCTCCTTGATATCTGCCATAAAGTAGAATTAATAACAACTCATTAATTAAATTTACATCCAACCTTTTATCCCGCTCGGAGCAGGTCATTTTTATTAGTGAAAAATTATCTGTTTATTATATGGGAATCGAAGGAGATGACCTGAAGGACGTTGAAGGAGACGAAAACTATTTCGAGGAACTCGAGGAAGTCAACAAAAAACTAAGGGAACTGGTCCAGATACTGATAGATCACATAAAGGGAGATAGTGTCGAATACCAGTACAAGTACGGAGAGGGATGGACAGTCCAGGAGCACAATTCAATGAAGAAACAGCTTGAAACAGAGGATCCCGAGGAACAGCTGGAAGTAGTGGAAGAACTGATAAAGAACTACCAGATAGACAGGTAGTAAATTATTCCCTGTTTCTCCTGGCAGTTTCTATTATTTCATTGACTCTCTCGTCCCTTCCAAATTTCATAAAAAGATTTTCATTTAAAATAGCGCCCAGGGACTCCCACTCACCGTTTTCTACCATCTCTCTCACATCAGATCTCTTGAAGATATTCAAGAATTCTTCCTCATCAAGTGAACCTATTTTGTCCAGCAATCCGTTCTTCTCCAGTATCTGCTGTTTTCTTTTAAGATCAATAGCGGTGTTCACAACCTTTAAACCATCCAGCAAGGTCCTATGTTCATCCTGTAAGTTATTTATTTCGTTTTCTATGGAATAAATCTCCTCTCCCAGTTCTTTTTCAAGAAATTCGTCATCGGCTTCAACGAGTTTATCAAAAAGCTCCTCTCTTTCATCCAGCAGACGATTTCTTTTGTCTCTCCTAAGGCTTATCTTCTGCTTGAGTTCTTTTCTGACATCAAAAAACTCCTCTAAATCCTTGTCAAGTACTCCTCTATCTTTTTTTACGAATGAAAAAATCTTTGAGAAGTAGTTCTTTAGTATCTCTTTTTTGCTTTTCTCTTCGTCTCCGGTAAATAACTCAGCCATTACAAAAACTGTTTAGAACTCAAAATATTAAAAAATTTGACTACAACCGTTTGAAAAGTGGTCCGTATGTCAGAAAAAAATGATTTTGTAGAGGATCTAGTATCACATGTTAAACAGAACGGTTTCATATGGGGTCCAGAACCCGAAATATACAACGGTATGGCGGGATTTTACACCTACGGGCCATCAGGAAAGCTTCTCAAAAACAAGCTTGAAAACGTAATGAGAGATGTTTTCCGGGATTACAAGTACTACGAGGTAGAAGCTCCAATCCTTCTTCCAAGGAAAGTCTGGGAGGCTTCAGGCCACCTCGAAACATTTATTGATCCCATGGTTCTGTGTTCAAAGTGTGAGGGCAGTTACAGGGCTGATAAACTCATAGAGGAAAAAACCGAAATCGAAACAGCGGACGGGTTTTCGGACGAAAAACTACTTTCTATTATCGATGAAGAAAACATAAAATGCCCGAGCTGTGGAGGAAGTTTTGAAGAAGAGGTTCACGACTACAACCTGATGATGAAAACCTCTGTAGCTGGACAGGAAGCTTACAACAGGCCGGAAACCGCAACAACTACTTACCTGCCCTTCAAAAGATACTGGAGATATTTCAGGAAAAAATTACCTATCAAGGTTTTCCAGGTCGGCAAAGCTTTCAGAAACGAGATAAGTCCCAGACAACACGTCCTCAGAGGTAGGGAGTTCACTCAGGCAGAGGGACAGATATTTGTTGATCCGGAAAAGAAGAATGACTGGGACGAGTACAGGAACATAAAGGACAAAAAACTACCGCTCTTTGCGGAAGAGATGCAGGAAAACAACAGGAAATGGGAAAATATAACTGTAGAAGAAGCAAGAGAACAAGGATTTCTTTCCTCGGAGGCTTATTCATGGTGCCTGGCGGTTGCCTATGATCTTTTCGTTTCCATGGGGATTCCTGAAGAAAGGATACGTTTGAGAGAACATGGAGACGATGAAAAGTCTCATTATGCAAAAGAGGCGTGGGACGTCGAGATAAGACTTGACAGTTTCGGCTGGACGGAGGTATGTGGTGTCCACGATAGAACTGATTACGATCTTTCAAGCCACGACGAGCATTCACACGAAGACCTTACAGTGACTACACAGGACGGGGAGAAGATCACACCTCACATACTGGAAATAGCTTTCGGTACGGACAGACCGACATTCGCTATCCTTGACATCTTCTTTGAAGAGGAAGAAGGAAAAATGGAAATACCAAAGCACGTGGCTCCGATCGATGCATCGGTTTTCCCACTTGTCAGCAAAGAAGGTCTTCCGGAGATTGCAGAAGAGATTTACAGGCAGCTACATGAGCAAAAATTCGATGTGGAATACGATGAGAGAGGTAGCATTGGAAAGAGATACGCAAGAAACGATGCAAAGGGAACAGCAATCTGTATTACCGTTGACTTCCAGACAAAGGAAGATGACACGGTTACATTGAGAGACAGGGATTCCGAAGACCAGGTAAGAGTCAAAATAGAAGATCTCGGTGACAGGCTTGAGCAGTGGCTCTACACAGACGCTGAATTTGAGGACCTTGGCGAACCTGTCTAAAAAACAGGTTCAAAAACCTTGTTTTTTTATTGTTTTATCCAGTATTTCTCTACATGGCCAAATGTTCGGAATGTGGTAAAGAGGTTTCCATGCCTTTTAAATGCAAGTTCTGTGGAAAGAAATTCTGTTCTGAACACAGACTTCCCGAGAACCACAACTGTGAGGATATGACCACATACTTCGAACAGCAGAGGAACAAAAAAATTGTCTATGATGCGGTTCAGGAGGAAAAAGAGTACCGCGAGAAGCATTCTTCTTCAAACAAAGGAAAAATAAAGGGATTTTTCAACAAAATAAAGAGAAAGTTCAAGAATTTTTTGAACCCTCCAAAAAAAATAAACAGGTCATACGGAGGTCCAAGAAATAGGGGGCCTTTCTCGGACGCGCTCAACTCTTCTTTTCCCGACAAAGCCAATGTAATTATTCTTGGGATTATACTGGTTGGCTATCTGTTACAGATGGTTGTTCCCGGGTTTACGGGTATGTTCAATCTCGACCCTACTGTTGCTTACAGCCAGCCATGGAGGTTCTTGACAACAATTTTCTTACATGGACATCCGGGCCACCTGATAATCAATTCACTGGTTCTTTTCATGTTTGGTTCGATACTGGAGAGAAAGGTGGGTACAAAAAGGTATCTAAAGATATTTTTTGTATCAGGTATACTGGCATCACTTTCGTTTGTAATATTCATGAACTTTAGAGGTGCTACTACCCCCGCAGTTGGAGCTTCAGGAGCTATATTCGGTATTTTTGCTGCACTTGCAATTCTGGCACCTGAGATAAGAGTACTGTTTTTCTTTCTATTTCCGATGGGTATAAGGACTGCACTGGTTATTTTCGCGGCGTATGATCTTATTAATCTGTTTTTATACGCTGAAACATCTTTGACTGCTAGTATCGCTCATCTAACAGGGCTTGTAATAGGAGTTTACTACGGTTACAAGATAAGAAAAAACGGAAAATACAATAAAAGAACCAGTTTTATCTAAAGATCACTTGATTTTACCAATTGTCCGAGGAAACAGTGCTACGCCATGTCTCGTCAAATCTTTCTTTAATACCTGTTATAAGATAAAAAGATCTTTGATCAAAGTTAATGAAGCTTCTATCCTCTTCAACTTGTAACCCGATGGTTGAAACTGTTTCATCCATACTTAAATCCTCAACTACTTCTGTATCTCCTTCATCTATAACCAGCTGTTCTTCAACGTCGCCGTCAACAGTTATGTTTATCTCACCCGTCTCCCAGTAATTACCGACAATGACATCGAAAACATCTTCCTCTCTCTCAACACCAACAAAAAAGTAGTAATCAGGGTTTATACCTTTATCGTGATTTCTTTCGTACACAAAATCCATGTAACTTTCCAAGTCTTGCTCTAGACTGGTTGATTCGAATTCATCTGTAAGGCTCTTGTCAATAACATGGGGGAACTCCTCCAGTCCGTTATGAAAGAAATCTCTCAAGTTTGGATCCGGATCACCGGTGATGAATGCCTGTCCCTGTAACCCCGCTACCGTGATAATCATTAATGCCAACATTATAAGACCGATCGTGAAGAACTGGGCTTTTCTTTTCACTGGTAATCCACCTCTAAAACTACATTGTCGTTGTAAACGCCTCTATTACGTATCTCCAAATTGTAATATCCTTGGCCTATACTGACCCTGTCCCTGCCTCTGGCATCCGTGAGGTTTATGTTTTCATCGGAATAGTCCAGTGCAAGCCGAACTTTGGAACCGTTGTTAAAAGAAGACATGTTAACAGCGTTAATCTTCACATGAGTTCCATCAGCTATAACGTCCGCATCTGTCTCAATTTGATAGTAAAAACTATCGTTTCGGGGTTCAAAAACATACTCCCCATAATCGGGTGACACACTAACCTGGGATAGTGAACCATTTCCATATGAGACAACTTCCCTTATCTTTGAATCCATGTTTAACAATCCGTCCTGGGCACTCTGGATCGATGCAACCTCTCTTGTTCTATCAAGTAGAGGCATTCCTATAGACAAAACCACGATAACACCTGAAAAAATAAGTGCCACGACCAGCATATATGAAACCAGGGGTGAAACTCCTTTCCTCACCATAGGTAAACCGACACCTTTGAAAAACTTAGTTCTCCATCGTTTGAACCGTCTTTATATGCAACTAAATAGCTCGAACTGACAGAAAAATCCTCCCTGTACTCCGGGCTTCTGACAACATGATCTTCTTCATATACTATTTCGACTGCGACATCTGCTGCAATATATGTTTCAACCTCCTCCTCAATTGATTCATAATCTTCATCCTCAACAAAATCTCTGAGTTTCCCTGAATTATACATGGAATCCAGAGTGTTATCCAAAACTTCATAAGTCATCTCATAATCCACAGGAGTAGTCATTAAAGACGGAAGAATATTTATTATGAAAATAAAAAATATTGTAGAGGCAACAACAGCCTCCAAAGTCGAAACAAAACCCTTTCTTCCACTCATTAGTTAGAAATTGTTGAGGATAAAGGTTAAATGTTACGGTCTAATTCAGACATCAAAACTTCTTCCGAATCAGATATACCGTTACCGCCCTTATTAACCCTATAAAGATGTGATGTAACCGAGTCCTCAAGGCTTTTATCATGCGTTATCAATAAAAGCTGGTCCACAATCTCCGAAACATCATCTCTCAAAGTATCAGCAAGGTCTGAAACTGTTCTTTCATCCAGATTATGTGTTGGTTCATCAAGCATCAGAACATTAAAACTTTCTCCAAGAACAGCAGAAAGAGCAAGCCTCATAGTTAAAGCTGCAGAATGTCTTTCACCTCCTGAAACCTCTCCCTCAACCGGTATCAGGTTCCCCTTGTTATCCTCCACTCTCAAAACATAGTCTTCTTCTATACTTACCATGATGCTTTTGTAATGGTTATAGGGATAAATCCTGGACCAAATACTCTGCATTGCTTCGTTTAGTTGTTTGACAAACTTCTCCCGCATTTCCTTCTGTGCCGTCTTCAAGCTGTCCCTGAAAGATGAGAAGAAGTCCTGAAGTATCCTGTATTTTTTGATGTCTTCAGAATAACTATCTATAATTTCTTTTCTCTCTTTTAACTGCTCCAGCTGACCGCCTATCTGATCCTTTAGTTGCCTGGTATTTTCCAGGTTGTTTTTCTTAACTTCGATATCTTTATTTATCTTGTTAATTCTTTGCTCAATTTTTTTGTATTCGTTTTCGTCGTAATCAATTTCTTTAATTTTTTCTTCAACGTGATTTAATGCTTTTTTTCTTTCATCAAGTTTTTTGGAAGTATCCAGGTATTCTTTTTCTTTCTCAAGCTGTTTTTTCTTATCCTCAAGTTCTTCCCTGTCACTGTCCTCTATCTGTTTATTTAGATCTGAAATTTTTTCTTCAAGTTTTTGCTTCTCTTTCTTTCTTTTTTCTATTTTATTATTTTTCTTCTTAATTTTTTTGGATACATCTCCTAGCTTCAGAAGGTTTTCTCGCTTTTTTTCCAGGTTTTTAAGTTTTTTAGATAACTTTTCAACTTTTTCTTTTTTCCCGGATATTTTATCATCAAGTTTTTCCCTTTTTTCCTTCATTTCCTCTATTATCTCTTCCCTGTGTTCCCTGTTCAGTTCTCTTTCGCATGTCGGGCATTTGCCTTCAGCATCGGACAGCTCATCTATGGAATCTTCTAGTTCTTCCTTTCTAGATTTTATACCCGAAATCTCGCTGTTTAACTTTTCTTTTTTCTCTTTTTTCTTTTTTATGTCTTTTTTGAGATCTTCGAACCCTTCAAGTTTCTCCCTGTCCTTTTCAAGATCTGAAAGTTCTTTTTCAAGTTCTTTCAATTCTTTTTTGCAGTGTTTCAGGTCGTTTTTCTTTTTATCAAGTTCTTTTTTCTTCTCATCGATATCCTTCAATTTATTATCAATTTTACCTATCTCTTCCTCAATCTGTTCTACGGTCTCGTGGACCGATCCATCTATCTTTTTCTTGATCTCTTCAGTCTTTTCCTCAAGAGTCTCAATCTTGGCATCTATTTTCGTCTTCTTTTTATCTAGCTTTTCGAACTTCTTTTTATTCTTCTTAAGGCTCTCATGTTTTTCTTTAATCTTTTTCTTATCTTCTTTAAGACCGGCGATCTTCTTTTTTAGTTCTTCTATCTTTTCGGCTTTTTTGCTTTTTTCCTCCTTGAGCTCTTCAAGTTTTGATTCCTCAAAGTTTTTCCTGGCCTCCTTAAGATCTTTTTCACGGGATTTTTTCCTGTTTTTAACCTTGTTCTTTAATGAAACCAAGCTGCTCCGGGCATCCTCGAACTTGTCCAGGCCAAGCAGTTTATCTATTTTTTCTTTTCGCTCCGAAGGCCTCAAATCCAGGAAGAAATCAAGTGAGTTCTGTTCGGAAAAAACTATGGTGGTGAATAGATCGTAGTTCAGTCCCAGTATCTTTTCGATCTTTTCTGTAACTTCTGTGGTTTTAGGACCCGCTATTACCTCGCCTTCTCTTTTTAACAGAGATTTTACTGTACCTCTTTCTTTCCTTATTTTTCTTTCCACAGTGTATGTTTCATCAACTTCAAAGAATACCTTGACTCTGGACTCTTCCTCCGTGTTTGGAATTCTTCTTATAAGATCATCTATATTTATTCTCCTCTCCTTTATAGCCGGTAAGGTCCCATAAAGACCGTAGACAATTGCCTCCAGAACCGATGTTTTTCCAGAACCCATTTCCCCGACAAGTGCATTCACACCTCCATCGAACTCAAACTCTTCCTCCCTGTAGGATTTCCAGTTCTCCACCTCAACTTTTTTTATCATGCATAACACCTAGAAATAATCCATAACGTTGCTTCCCTGGTTTTTCTTTTGATCTGTTTGTTCCTCGCCACCGTCTTCTTCATCTTCGGTTGTCTGAACGAACTCCTCAACATCTTCCAGATCCTTCTCCTCAAAATCCTCTAGTATATCCTCCACATCGCCGTTAACAAGTTTTTCAAACATCTCCTCGAGTCCCTGAAACCCGAACCCCTCTTCCATAATTGAAAGACCCATCTCATCAATGTCTTGACCGGGATCGATCTTTTCTATATCTTCATCGGTCTTTTCCAGGTCCTCTCCTATAGATATAATTGCATTGTCGACCTTGTCCCTGATCTCTTTCTTGCTGAAAGACGCATCGGTTTTTCCAGTGAGAATAATACGTACAAGAGGTTTTCTTTCAAAATCACTTGCTAGCTCCTCAACTTTCTCTACCGCCTCATCAACTATCTCACGTCCTTCAAGCCCTGTAACATCTATCTCTTTGCGAAAAGCTTCTCTAGAACTGTTTATCTCTTCAAAACTAATTTCACCGGTTTCTGTATCTATAAACAATATGCCCTTGCTGTTCTCAACCTCCTTCTTCCTGATCTGCGTGGTAATTGTGGATCCAGGAAGGATAATGGAGGGTTCCCTTTCCGCATACTTCAGGTTTTTCCAGTGTATGTGGCCGTTTATCACATAATCAAAACCATCGGGTATGTCAGACATGGATATCCCTTTTGCTATATCATCGGTGTAAACAAAACCCTCGATCGATTGATGCAGCATCAGTATGTTGAAGCCTTCCGAAGGTTCGGGATCCCATCTTTTAAGAACCTTTGAAGCATATCTCTCGGGTACTCCGGACATACCGTAAATATTAACTATTTCATTGCCTTTTACAAGTTTCAAGCTGTCATTGTGTAGATGCAAAAGCAATCCTGCATCTTCAAGTAGTTCTATAGGGTTCACGTTTTCTTTACTCCTTCTTTCGTGCGTGCCGTGTATAGCTATTACAGGGAGTCGTTCATCATCCCATCTATTATCATCAAGCTCTGCTACTCCTTCTCGTCTCTCATCAAGTATTTCAAAAAGATTGAAAACTCTCGAGAAAACTTCTTGACTGGGAGTCTTTGTGTCAAATATATCTCCGGGCAGTAGAACAGCATCAGCTTCCTTCGCCTTTTTAAAAGCCTCTCTGGAGTTTCTGAAGCAGTCTTCCCTTCTTTCAGAGTTCCACTTGAAACCGAAATGTGTGTCACTAACTACCGCAATCCTCATAGAAAAAACCTTGAAAACTTATTCTTAAAAACTGTAAAGAAAATCAGGGTTTTGGGGAACGATCAAAAAATCATTCCCACATACCTATCTGTTCACCGGACTCAAGATCAAATGGCTGTACACCTGCAAGGCCTCCCATAAACATCAGCCCCGACCTCTTTGAAACGTATACATCAATTGTCTGATCATCAGGTGCCTCATCTATGCTTAATGATACTACATAAAGATCTTCATACGTATCCTGGTCTATACTTGCAACGGCGACATCTATTTCTTCCTCTCCAAGCTGTTGAGCAACAAACTCTTCAACCATACTGTTTACTTCTTCCGGAGTATATTCAGCCTGTGCTCTCATGGTGTCTGCAGGATACATTACGAGAGCTGTTACAGCTACTCCGATAATAATGCCCAGGATTATGTTAATATAAGGTTTTTCCCAGGTGCTCTGATAACCGCCTGGTGTTTTTTCAACCTGTTCAGGTGCTTCAGATTCTTCTTCGTTTTCTTCAACTTGTTCTTCTTCATCAGACGCTTCTTCCGTATCTTCGTCTTTTTCTCCTTCTTCGGATTCCTCTAATCTGCTGTCGATCCAATCCTTGAGAGTTTTCCTATCCTTGCCCTCTTTTTCAAGTTCTTTGAGTTTTTCAAGATCCACGTCCTCTCTGTTCTTGATCTCTTCCTTTATCTCGGAGATCGTTTTCTCCAAGATCTGGTCATAATTTTCTTCCGACATACTGAATTATTATGACTTTTAAGTTAAAAAAGTTCTTAAACAATTACATTGGTTATAAAAATGTTCAGCGTGAAAAAGAATTCAAGGTGTTGCAATGAAGGGTGAATACGTTCCACTTTTGCGAGTTTAAAGGAACCAGAGCTAATGCCCTATTTGTTTCTTCAGAAAAAACCTTTTCTAAAATAAATCATTACAAGAGTGATATCTAATGTCCAATAATCAAGAGCTTGGTATAACAGTATCCAAAGACAAAAACATCTCAGAATGGTACACACAGGTAGTCAAAAAAGCTGATCTAGCTGATTACGCTCCTGTGAAAGGCTGTATGATCATAAAACCATACGGCATGAAGATCTGGGAACGAATAAAAACTAAGTTCAACCAGATGATCGAAGAAGAGGTGGACAACGCATACTTCCCGCTTCTTATACCTGAATCATACCTGGAAAAAGAAAAAGATATTGTGGAAGGTTTCGACCCGGAAGTGGCATGGGTTGAGAACGCCGGAAAGGACGGAGAGCTCGAAGAAAGGCTCGCCATAAGACCGACATCCGAATCCATAATAGCCGATTACATGTCTAAACACATCAGAAGTTACAGGGACCTACCTTTCAGAATAAATCAGTGGGCCAACATCATGAGATGGGAGGCCACGGACACAAGACCTTTTCTGAGAACCAGAGAGTTTCTCTGGCAGGAAGGACACACCGCCCACAGAGATGAGGAGAGCGCAACGGAAGAAGTAATAAAAAGGCTTGAACAGTACGCAGATCTATTCCAGGATCTGATGGCTATACCTGTTCTTAAAGGAAAGAAACCTGAACACGACAAGTTTCCAGGTGCAACAATAACAACCACTGTTGAATGCCTGATGCCAGATGGAAAATCAATACAGGCCGGTACCTCTCATAATCTTGGAACAAACTTTTCAGAGGCTTTCGACATAAAATACGAGGACGAAAACCAGGAAAAACATCTGTGTCATACAGCATCATGGGGTGTTTCGACACGTAGCATAGGTGCACTCATACTTGCACATGGAGATGACAAGGGACTTGTACTACCTCCAAACATTTCGCCCATCGAAATAGTGGTCGTACCTGTATTTGTAGGAGACAATGATGAAGAGATACAGGAGTATTCGGAAAAAGTTATGGAAGAACTGGACTGCTTCAGAACAGAGCTTGACGATGACAAAAACAGAAGCCCTGGGTTCAAGTTCAACCACTGGGAGCTAAGAGGTGTTCCACTCAGAATAGAAATCGGTCCAAACGAGGTTGAAAACAAAGAAGTCACACTGGTAAGAAGAGACAATGGCGAGAAAACCACGGAAAAAGTAAGTAATCTGGACGACAAAGTAGAGGATGTTCTTGAAGACATACAGTACAGTCTTTACAAGAAACTGAAGGATTACAGGGACGAACACATAAACGAAGCCGAAAGCCTTGAAGAAATTCTGGGAATAATCGGTAAGAAAAGAGGCTACGTGAAATCTCTTTGGTGTGGTAGAGAAGGTTGCGAGAGAGAAGTCAAGGAAAAGGTACATGCTGAAATCGTTTTGACGCCTTTCGATGAGGAGAGAGAAATACCTGACGAAGGAAAATGTGCAGTGTGTGGAGAAAAAGCCGAGGAGATAGCTTACTTTGCAAAGAATTACTGAAAGGACTTCAGGAGTTATTCCTCCTTAATTCCCTTCTCTTTTTTCTTCTTTCTCTGTGTTCTGACCTTGATATGCTGTTTTCCTGTTCAAAATCTTTTTCAGCATTAGCTCTCGGGTCAGTATCATCCATCTCGAACTCCTCTTCCTGAATTTCATCATCAAAATCATCCTCATCAGGAATCTCTAGGTCAGCTCCCTTGTACTCTTTATACTTCCTGAATGCAGCTATACCGAATCTTATTAACGCTACTGAAATCAGAAGAATTCCAAAGCCCAATAAACCATAATGGAAATAAGTTACTATTGTTTCCAGGTTAAACGGAAGAAACTCCGAAGGTTCGCCAAACTCTGAAAGAATGGTATTGTATACCTCATTGACAAGATAACTAACAACAATAAGAAATATACCGACGATAAGATTGGCAAATTTTCCCATACACAGATTTAGACATCGGTTAAATATATGTTTTTTGTTCGGACGATCACGAAAAACAACCATTTATTTAAATGTTAGAGGAGTAATTTTGTTTAGAATTCTCAAATCGTTCTGGTGTTTTACCATGAATAGTATGGATGGACAGAAAATGCAGGAAAAAGAAATGAAAAAAATGCAGACAGGTACAACAACACTTGGATTAGTAACAGATGAGGGTGTTGTCCTAGCAGCAGACAATCGTGCTACTATAGGACATTTAAAGGCATCCAAAAGAGCTAAGAAAGTTTTCAAGCTTCATGACGATATAGCAATGACTATTGCTGGATCTGTTGGAGATGCTCAAAAAATTGTTAGACTAATGAGGGCTCAGATAAACCTATACAACATAGAGAATCGAGATCTTTCAGTTAAGGGAGCATCAACTCTGCTATCAAACGTATTAAATGCTAACAAAATGATGCCTTACATGAACCAGTTTATAATCGGAGGCACAAATCCCGATAATGTCTTATTTGATCTTGATCCTTTGGGAGGTCTCATGGACCATAAAAAGTTCACGGCAACAGGTTCAGGATCTCAATCAGCTTACGGTGTACTTGAAGACAGATACGAAGAAGACATACCTCACGAAGAGGGAGTTAAGCTAGCTATCAGAGCTGTCAAGGCAGCCAGTGAAAGAGACACCGCATCAGGAGATGGAATAGATGTAGTTACCATCACCGATGAAGGTTACAAGGAACTTGAGGAATCCACGGTAGAAGACTACCTGGATTAAACCCCTTTATTTATTCAAATCAACTATGGAGAGAATTTCTAGATGACAGGATTAGATGAAGTAAAGAAAATGCTACCGGATGATGCAGGCATACAGGAAGCCTGTTATGAAGCATCCGACATTGTTTTCTACACAAGAAACAAAGACTTCTTTTTAGATAATGAAGATGTCATAAAACAAATAGTTTCAAAACTTAAGAAGAGAGTAGAAGTTAGGCCAGCCCAGAACATTAGAAAAGAAGCATCACAGGCCAAAGAAGTTATTAAAGATCTTGTGCCTGACGAAGCCGGACTTGGACAGATACACTTCCAGCCAAGTTTTGGAAAGGTAATAATTGAAGCCAAGAAACCAGGACTTGTAATTGGTAAATCAGGTAAAACACTCAACAAGATAAAAAGTCAGACCAAGTGGATGCCGGAAGTTAATAGGATTCCTGCAATAGACTCAAAAGTAGTTGAAAGAGCCAGAGAAATAATTCAAGAAGGTTCAGAGTTTAGAAAAGATTTTTTGAACGATATAGGTAAAAAAATACAGTTGAACAAGACTATAGGGGACGAGTGGATTCGTATAACCGGTCTAGGTAGCTGCAGACAGGTAGGAAGGTCGAGTTTCTTGCTTCAAACTGAAGAGTCAAACGTGATGCTTGACTGTGGAATCAACCCTTCGGGCGAAGACAGGGACGCATACCCTATACTGAATGTGCCCGAGCTTGATTTAAAGGCGTTAGACGCTGTAATTATAACACACGCACATCTGGATCACTGTGGATTCTTGCCTTATCTATTCGCATACGGGTACGACGGACCTGTCTACTGCACAGAACCCACAAGAGATCTAATGATTCTTTTGCAGCTCGACTATCTGGACGTTTTACACAGAGAAGGCAGAAGTTCTCCATACGATTCCACACATATCAAGGAAGAGATCAAAAGAACAATACCTCTGTCATATGGGGAAGTAGCAGATATAACTCCGGACATGAGGTTAACCTTTAACAACGCGGGACACATACTTGGAAGCGCATCCGCACATCTTCACATAGGAGAAGGACTCCACAACATAGTTTACACCGGTGACATAAAATACGACAAATCCGAGTTACTGAGACCTGCCGACCCAAAATTCAATAGAGTTGAAACACTTATAATGGAATCAACATACGGAGATAATGATAATAAGAGAGTACCAAGAAAGAAATCCAATAAGGAGTTCAAAAAGATGGTTAGGGAAACCATCAAGAACGATGGACATGTTATTATTCCCGCATTTGCTGTTGGAAGATCTCAGGAAGTCATGATGTTGCTTGGTGAGGAGGCCGAAAAAGATTATTTCGACGTTCCGGTATATCTGGACGGAATGATCTGGGACGCCACGGCCCTTCACACCGCATATCCCGAGTACCTTTCCAACAAGATCCAGAACAAGATATTTAACGATGAAACAAATCCGTTCCTGCATGAGTGTTTCGAAAGAGTTGGCGGACAGGAAGAACGGATAGAAGCTGTCAAGGAAGACTCCAATGTTATACTTGCAACTTCGGGTATGATTTCCGGTGGACCGATCATGTACTACCTCGATGAATTAGCAGAAGATAAAAACAACCGTCTGATATTTGTAGGTTACCAGGCCAAAGGTACATACGGTAACAAGATACAGTCAGGTGCAAACAAAGTAACATTCCCTGGAAACGACAAGCCAACAAGAATGAACCTGGACATAAAGACCGCGAAAGGATTCTCGGGCCATTCAACCAAACAGCAATTAATCAACTATGTTTCAAACTTGCCCAATAAACCAAAGAAAATCTTGACAAACCACGGAGACAGTAACGCCACATTTAGATTATCCTCTACTCTCCACAAGATGTTTAAAATTAACACCACGTCACCAAGAAACCTTGAAACGATCAGGCTGGATTAGGCGAACATTTATTTATTAATAACCAGAGTTCTTGATTTAATATAAGTTTATCTTCAAGGGGAAAAAACATCACATTTAAAAAGGTGGGGAAGTCTTCCTTTTTTATAAACAGGGTTTTAAAATAAAAAATCCTGTCCACCTCAACTATGGCAAGACCTCAAAAAAGAAGTTTTTTTGAAAAATTGGAAGAGGAATATCCGTACTTCTCGGAAGTAGACAGTGAGATGATTGACGAACAGGTAGCCCAGCTGGATGAACTCTACACCGATTGGAAAGAAAGAGTAAGAAACAGGCAGTCCAGATCAACCGACAAGAACGCTCAGGGAGAAAAAGAGATAACAGGTAAAGACCTGTACGATATTGCAAGAGAAGTAATTAGATATGGTGATGTTGATAAATACCATCAGAAAACAGTTCGAGAGTTCTACAAAAAAAGAGAAGAAGATCTTAAGGAAAAAGATGGTTATTTTTTCTCGGGACTACTGGACAAAACCCGGCCTATCGAGTTACCTGTATTCAAGGAAGATGTGCTGAATGAAACGGACAAAAAAGACGAAATAGAGGGTTACATAATCTTACCAGATATGGAACTAGTTTCCTCTATCGGTTTCACGGAGAATCTTTACCTGGATATAAGAGGAAAAGCAGGTATGTTA
>JALDAE010000014.1 GCA_022729335.1 Candidatus Nanoanaerosalina halalkaliphila | reverse complement strand
CAAAACATATTCAAGAGCGTTAAAAAGAGCTGGTTCTGTTGGTCTGGAGTTTTTAAGTTTCTCAGCAGCTTTTTCAAGTTCTTCTTCAGAAACATCTTTCCTGTATTCAGTCCTTAGAGCTTTCACACCTTCAATTGCGACATCAGTAGCTCCCTGTATCTCCAGGTCCTCAATCTTTCTGATTGTTTCCTCTAGCCCCATGTCTTTTTGATTGTGGTTCGTGGAATAAAACTTTTACTCGCAAAACATAGAAAAAGAGACCGGGAGTTAAAGCCCGGTTTTTAAGGCACTCACTTGACGAACTTCCTGTAAGCTCCCCTCAGCAAAAAGATTCCGGCCACGAAAGGCAGCAAGAACGCAACTATGAACAGTGCATACCTCAGAGCCACAAGCAAAATGTTTATTATGTCGATCGGTAGTCTTGCCAGAACCGAAAGAGTATCCGTCAACTCGTTCAAACCGGATCTGAACTCATCCCTCACATCATCCCAAACGTCTTCAGGCCATACAGAAAACTGAAGATCCTGTTCAAATGTTATCTTTACTTCGGACCACTGCTCCTGTTCCTCCAGCTCCGCAATATCGTAACCAAGCTCGTTCAGCTCCCTTGCAAGTTCTTTTCTTTTCTCAGTTAGATCATGGACCAGTTCCATCTCGTCAGAGGTAAGCCTGTCTCTTGCTCTTATGTCTTCAAGCATGTCATCGTAGATAGCCATAGCCTCCTCAAGAACCCTTATCTCGTTCGTGTGTCCCTGGACAGAGACAGTTTCGTAGTGTAGTTCTGTCTCGGTTACGTCGTAAGTGTCCTCGAGCCATTCGATAAACTCGTCGAAATTCTCGCTACTTACTCTGACATTAATTGTGTATGAAAGTCTTCTTAGAACTTCTCTACGGCTTTCATCAGTTATATCTGCTTCGAACCTGTCTAGTTCGTTCCTAAGCCTTGAGACATCCGAGTCAGCATCCTCCGACTCTTGGCAGTACCTGTTCTGATCTCGAACTCCGGTTGCTCGTACTGACTCCGGTCCATTTGTGCTTCTTGGCCTCTGTAAGCTTCTGCTTCCATGGCCCCGTCAGCAGCAAAACTATCCTGTAAACTAGCGGACCACATAGTAAGTACTGCTCCAATAATGGAAAGAACAATCAAAACAGCTATTACAATTCCTATCGTTTTCCCCTTGTTGTTCTTGATACTTTTTCTTGCGTTGTCGACCGATGACTTAATGTAATATGAAAAATAGGCAGAATAAAAATATAGGGGGTTAAAGGATTTTCAGAAGTAGCTTCCGAGATCTTGCTGGGACTGCTCCATTGCGTCCTCAAGTTTTTTGTACGTGGAGTTAACCCTGTTCTCTGAGAAATCGTGCTCCTCCACAAGAACCTCGAAAATTCTGTCTCTGTCAGGTTTACCGTACTCTATATTAATGTTGTTCTCGACAGGCGGGTCCATGAAGAACTCCAGTATCTTCTCGGGGTCGTTTTCTTGATCCCATTCCACCTTCTCATCTTCCATAAGGTCTTCAAAACTTTCGTGTTTTTTGACCAGTTTTATCGCTGTCTTGGGACCTATGCCCTTGATACCTTTGGGGTTGAAATCCGTTCCTATTAGCATACCGATCCAGACAAGTTTTTCTCTTGTGATACCCAGTTCTTCCAGAGCTTTTTCTGATTCCACCTTTTCGGGAACAACCTTCCTGTACTGCTGTTTTCCGGGTATCTTTCTCTTTCCGGTCACCGTCAGGTTCTTGACGAACCTGTCAGCTCCGAACAAAATCGAATCCCAGTCCTGGCTTCCAACAGCCCAAATACAGCCTTCCTGGTTCATCCTGGCTGCCTGAGCTTCTCCTTCACTCGGTGCCTGTATATAGGGTATTCCCATCGCATCAAGAAGTTTTTTGGCTTCTTTCACCATGTCAGGTGTTAATTTTGAGCTCTGAGTTGCTTTTTTAAATGCTTTTTTAAGCTTTCCTTCTTCCTTGAGCTTTTTCCATTCTTCCCTGGCGTTCTCCCTTTTCTTTCTTCTTTCCTTTGACTCCTCTGCCTTTAACTCGGGCGCCTCTCCATCAAAAACATAGACAGGTTTAACGTTTTTCTCCAAAAGTTTAGAGTTCCTGTAAAAAATCCCCGAAAGATGCGAGGTGATGTTGCCGTTCGAATCCTTTAAAGGAGTGCCGTCTCTCTGTCTTATGATAGAAAGAAACTGGTAGATCGTGTTCATCGCATCAATCCCGATCTGCTTGTTGAACATGTGGTCGAAACTTATCTCCTCTGTCTCTATCAGGTCGCCGAGTTTGGTACCCATAAGAAAAAATGATTCCTCTGAAGTTTAATAAACATTTCACATTACTACTTTTCAACCGGTTACACTTATGCTGAAACCTGTTATAAGAACTGATGAAGAGCTTTCGGTGATCGGACATTGGTTGTCCACGAATTCAACATTTGCACAGTTGTACTGTTCTCCATCGACTGTCACAGTCATTTTTTCATCGAAACTCTCGTCTATTATGTTGGTCCAGAAGCAATTTACTTCATTGCATGTGGTTCCACCGCCTATGAACCTGGTTGATTTAAGCTGATTCGAGCTATCTATATCACCGGAACCCACGTTTTCTATATTATCTTCCTCCAACTCATCAAGATCTATCGTTCTTTCACAAACAGAGCCCTGTATATCATTTATTATATTACTGCATCTTCTTTCCACTTGCGCCTCATGACTCAAACCTCTCATCACACCTATATTATCTGTTAATACCGTGGTGAACATTGTAATCAGAGTGAGGGCTCCTGCAAGAAGTACAACACCTACAATGATTATCGTGAGTGTGAAGCTTATACCCTTTCTTAAACCCATATAAAAAACTTCTCTTTTCTCATATTTTAAATTAACATTTTCAGTACCTTTGAAATTTTTCATTTGAGAAAGGTAACCGATCTGAACTGAGTCAGGTTTAATATTTCAATGAGGAGGTTTACAGCATCTATTTTTTATACCTGTAGAACTAAAGTTTCTCTAGTGATTTCGAATAAGCCATCAAAGAAATATCTGATATACTTTGCCGTTTCATCGATATTATTTGCTGGTTTCTCATTTTCTTTTATCGATAGTTCAAATGATTCTCAGGGAGATATTGAAAGTCCTGAAATACAGAACCAGGGAGATATAGAATTTATAACTCACACTGCAGGTGGTGGAGGTGGATGCGTTCCTGATGAGGAGGAAGGCATAGTTTGTAGAGGGGATGAGATAGAGGTCGGACCCTTTGGTATGAGATCTATGGAGGAGAGAACTCTTGAAATGATGTTTTCTGTGACTGATCCCGAAGGCAATAAGTTTATATGCACATCTAACATGGACTGTGAAGATCCTGTATACGAACTTGACAGGGTAGAGAGAGGTTCTACCGGAACACATAGTGTTAAAGAAGTTGTTATAGGGGAAGAACTTGAAGAGTATAAACTGTTGGATTCTGCAGAAGGAAGTGTGAGGATACCTGATGATTCTTACCCCGGAACTTACCAAATAAGGATGGAGATCTACTGGGAAGGGGAGCTGGAAGGCCTGTACGAGGACGATTTCGAGATCTCCGATGAAGAAACTGAAGAGGAAGAAGAGGAAGATGAGATACCTGAAGATGCGGAAATACACGAGATAACAGTTGATATGCCTAGTAGGGGAAGCGCCAATGTTAAAGGACTTGTTGAAGGAGAAAAAACTGTTGGAACGGAAGAAGAAGGTGTTTACAAGGCATACGAGGGCAAAACTGTTGAGATAACTCCTGAACCTGAACACGGTTACATGTTCTTTATGTGGCTTTCCGAAGGTGTCTGTGACGAGGTCCGCGAAACAGATAACACCTGTGTAATCGAAATGGAGGAGGATGAGAAGGTTGTAGGTGTATTTAGAACAGCACCTGAAGACGAGGAATCAAGTCTTTCGATTGAGGTTTTTGAAGGAGGAACTGTTTCTGTAAATGATGAGGAAATACCTGGAGGAACTTCAAGGAAAGAACTTGTTTTTGATCAAGGTGAAGAAGTTTCACTGGAAGCTGAACCCGGAGAAGGCTTTGAGTTCCAGGGATGGATAGGAAGAAATCTGAGGAGTATGGAGAAGGAGACTTCCATAGTTCTTGACGAAGATATGTACATATCAGCGGATTTTGCTAGGATTGAGCACGAAATAGATTTCAGCGTCGAGGGCGAAGGTTCAGTGGTTCCAAGTGAACACAAAATGTACAGGCATGGTGAAGAAGTTGAAATAACTGCAGTTCCGTCAGCAGGATTCAGGTTCAAGGAGTGGGGAGGAGACATAAGTTCAGATGACCAGTCCACTTCTTTTGAAATAACGGATAACATGGATATCGATGCTGTTTTTGAAAGAACGGGATATGTTCTTGAAGTAAACCATGTAGGTGATGGAAACGGACGTACAACTCCGGAAGAAGGCGAGCACGTTTTTGAAGAAGGAGAGACTGTTGACATACAGATCTCGGCTGTGGAGGACACCAACACGTTTGAAGGATTCGAGGGAGATGTGGACTGCGAAGGTAATGTCTGTACGGTTGAGATGCCTGACGAAGATATAGAAGCAGATGTAAGGTTCGAGGATGGGGGTACAAAGGTCGATCTTGACGAGGAAGGCGAGTCTTGTGAAGATTATGACGATGGAACACCTGTGAAGAGATCTGGGCATATACATGGAAGATACTGTTACGGTGGTGTGGCCAGGTACTGCCCCGAAAACGTGGTTGGGATCGGAGACGATCCAAGTCTATGTGAAGAGGAAGACGATGACGGAGAGACAAGTATTTATGGCTGTGTCGACATGGACATTGATGACAAGTTCTGCGGTACATGTGGAAACGAGTGTCCGGAGGGATATGTATGCGAGGAAAGGCAGTGCAAACCAAGCGAATCACTGTTCGAGGTCGACATAGATATCGATGAAGGTGGTTCGGTTATGCTTGAAGAGACCATGTTCTCCGTGGAGGAGCAGATAGAGATCACTGCAAATCCTATGAAGGGATATAATTTCTTGGGATGGGAGGGAGATGTTGAAGAGCCGGACGAACCAACCAATATTTTTGAGATGGATGGAGATATCGAGTTAGAGCCGGAGTTCGAGAAGGACACAAGAACTATCAAGGTTTATGGTCTTCCTGATGGTGTTGATGAACCCGGAGAGGTTGATTGGAACAAACCGGATGAGTTTGGTAGATACAGTCTTGGAGAGGAACCTGTCGAAAAAGAAGTACAAGTTGGAAAAAACGTCAAAATGGTTTTTGGTGAAAATGAAGGTTATAAGATAAATGATATTAGAGGAGACGAATGTGAAGACATTAATAGAATCTGCGAGTTTGAAGTACCAGAAGGTGCTGGTAATGTTGAAATCGTCGTGGAATTCGAGGAAGAAGAACAGGATTTAGATGATTCTGTTGATTCCTACGAGATAGAAGTTGTTCATGAAGGAGAAGGAAAAACCTATTTTATGCCTAGCCATGACATCGATGACAAAGTCGTATTTGATGGAGAGGGTTCCTGGAGCTTAGAAGTTTATGATAAATGGGAGGTTCTTGCCAAGGTTGATCCTGACTACACCGCAAAAGAATTTATTGTGGATGGGGAGGATGTGCATCCGGAGGAAATGGTAGAGTTCAAACCAGAGGCTGATTCAAAGGTCAAAGTAGTTTTCGAATAATACGTTTCTTTTTTTTAAGTAGCGAGTAAAACAGAGATAGATATTTTTCAGATTTATTAACGAGTTTAGGGAATGTATGTAATGAAGCAAAATTGTTTAATATTTGATTGAACAGTTTTCAGATTAAAAATGAAATTTTCCCAATATTTAAGATGTTTTTTGAAGTTTTCCTGTTTCTTGATGATTTTCACAGCTTTAACTGTGTCCGTGTTGTCCGTTACATATGGAGAGGTTTCTTCTGAACTTGAAACTGCCGAGGGAAAACTTGAGGATATGGAAGATAATGAGATACCGACATCCGAGGCCGAAAAAATTTTTGAGGATGCGAGGGATTCTTTGGAATCTCAGAGATATTTGGAAACTATGGGAGAGGAACCGGATTATGAAGGGGTTCAGGAACTGGTTGACAGGTTATTCGAGAAAACTGATAACTCATTGAGAGCCAGAGACGAGCTGGATGTCCTGGAGGAAAGGCTTGAGGAACTAAAAGATGACGAAACACTTGAGATAAGTGAAGCGGAGCAGAGTTATGAGAGAGCGGTCGAGGAGTTCGAGGACCAGAATTTTGAATCGGCTCTTGAAAGTGTTGATGAGACATATGAAAGAATTTCAGAGGCCAGATCCGCCCAGGCACGAGTCCAGGCATATGCGGAAAGCAGAGGACAGAACCTGTTAGAATTTGCAGCCAGTGCAAGAGAAGATTTTTTTGAAAACCCTGTGAGATACTCTGTAACAGGTCTTCTGATTTTATCTGTGTTTTTTGTTCTGTCAAAAATATTTATCAGGTTTAGAAATAAAAGAGAGTTGAAAAAGGAAAGGAACAAGGTCGAAGCGTTGAACAGCCTGATCGAGGACCTACAAACCAGTTATTATGAGAACGATGATATATCTACAATGGAGTACAAGGTGAAGTTCGAAAAATTCGAGGAGATGGAGAGAGAGGCCAAGAAAAAAATAAGATCTATTGAGAAGAAACTTGAAAACGATAGTATTTCGAGTTTTATCCCGAAAACTGGGCCAGAACTGAAATCAGGTGGTTCAAATGAAAAGTGGTAGAGAACTTTTCAAATTGTTTGTGATAGTTGCTCTATCAACTAGTTTCTTGTACACTGCTTCGGCTTCAGGCGAGTACAGTGAGGATTTGTTTACGGAAGAACAGTGGGAGGCAAACACTATTGTGCTTGATGATATTTCTCTGAAAGAAGATGGAGGTTTGGAACTGGCTCAGAGAGAAGTTTTCAAGGACGAACTGTTTGAACATGCTTATACGCATGAGATGGAATCGCTGGATCTAAGGAACATAGAGTATCATGAAGGAAGTTACCTGGTTGGAGAGGAGTATGTCGAGGGAGATGGTCAGGCTGTTTTTGAGTACGATGAAGATTTAGAAAAGAAGGATGAGGAACCGTTATTTACAACTGAAAGAGTAAGAGGGATTCATGAATATCGCAACAATTTTTATGTGGCAGATGACACCAGTCAGATTTTTTATAAGCTTGATAAGGACTGGAATGTAGAAGAGGAAATTGATTTTCCGGATGAGGTTAACCATGCACTAGATATTGTATTTGCAAATGGTTATTGGTGGATTATGGATTTCGAAGAAGTTGTGAAGCTTGATGAGGACTTCGAATTTGTTGAATACGTCGAGGTTGACTATATAGGTGATGATAACATATGGGGAGTTGAATTCGTTAATAACAGGTTTCTGGTTGCTTTTGAAGACTATGGTTATGCCAAGTACGATGAAAACTTTGAAGAAGCGATTGAAGATCCTTCATATAAATATGAGGACGGACCCGGATCTATCTATGGACCCATAACATATAACCCGGATGATAGAAATTTTTACAGTGTGAGGGCTCATGACCAGCAGGTTTATGAGTTACTTGGGCTTGAGGAGGGAGAAGGTTTTGCCTCCGAGGGATCCGCCGAAACAGATACATTTGAATTAAGGAAATCAAGGCCCAGCATCACAAATCTTAACTACAGTCTCCCGGAGAGCACAGGTATCAACGTAACAATCTTTGGCTCTCCCGGTACTGAAGAAGAGGAGAAAGTGAAGCAGAAACTTGAAGGAGTGAAAACATACGGTTTTGAATGGGAAAACATCCATGAAGAATTTCAGGTTTCCTTCGAACTTTCTACAGAGGATCACGAAAAATCACCGGAGATAACAAACTTCACACTTGAAAGCAATGCCTATCAGTCCCGATACGCTGATACTTTCTCTTCAGATGGAAAACCAAGAAGCTTTTTTGGGGAAAACGATGAAGTGGTGGTGAGAACTGAGGGAGATTTTGCAGATGCACCTGAACTTACTGTTGTAAATAGTGAAGGTGAAAGGGTTGTGGAAGCCATGGAGATGTCTGATCAGGGAGATTATTATGAACAGACCTTTGAAATAGATGGTTCCACCGGCTGGCATGATGTTATAATAAACAACGACATCTGGAAAAACAGTATTTACAGCAGCAATGCATGGCAAGAAAGCTATAAGGATGAAGATGGCAATAAATACGCTTTCAGGCGTAACATAACGTTGGAAGATACGGATTCGGGTACAAGCAGATATTTTGATTTTGTTGATAATCACATGGAGTTTTCATATGAACCTGATATATCTTCTGTCAAGGTTCTGGCCTGGAACGGCACCCACCACATCGAGATACCTTCCCAGATATACAACGCATCTATTGAGGACAGAAAAATAGAGAGAGGTAATCTTGTTTTTCCTGTATCTATAGGAGATGGGGAGGAGAGAGACTACATTGTTGTTTCATCCAAAGACGAGATGGAAAACGATTATGAAACGGATCTGGAACTGTATGAATACGGTGAAAAGATTTACGTTGAGAACCAGTTTTACAGAGTTGAGTTGAATCAAGATGAAGGAGGAATGATTTCTGATATAAATAACAAACTTGGAAATAGGCTTAAAACCGGAACAGAAAACAGCGCCGAACAGAGCATGAGATTTGATAAAGGTATAAATACTTTTTCAGCTATAGAGGAAAATAATCCGGATATAGATATAAAAGAAGGAGAGCTGAAGACTAAAGTATTATCTGAAGGTAACCTCAGTGAAGCATCAGGTTATCCGTACAGTTACGAATGCAGTTTCTACTCCTGGAGAAAAGACTTTTTGTGTCAAAAAGAAGTTGGTTTTGAAGTAAGCGACGTAGTTGAGAACCTGGTTCTGAACGGCTTTTTGTTTGACCCTGAAGTTTATGAAGAATTAATTGTCAGGGAGTCTGGTGAACAAACTTCTGTTTTTGGTGATGATCTTGAGGGTTCTCAGGGAGGCTTTGATTTTTATTCCGAGTGGACTGCTTTCAAGGATGAAGAAACAAGAGAGGGATTTGCTGAGATATTTTATTCCGAACAACTCGCGGATGACCAAGATAGGGAGCTGGAAGTTTACAGAGGGGAAAACGAGCTTTATTTCAAGAGGATGCTTTTCTCTGATGACAGCCAATCCGTTAGTGAAGGAGATACATTTGAAACAATGGCCGCGATGACGGTTTTTAACAGCAACAGGGATCTTGAATACCTCGATGAAAAAACAAAGGAACTTGTTAATCCTCTCGAAATAGACCTTTCTGAAGAAGAAACCATCGATGAGGAATACCCAGAACTTCTGGAGAAGAAATATAATGCGACAGATGATACTACTGATCTGAATGTTTCCTCAAAATGGTCCGATGACACTTTTCTGGACGAACTTATTCTCGAAGTAGTAGGAAGCGGAAAGTACGAAGAGGACACTATTTTGTTTAATAAGACATACCCTGTGAGGTCCAACGGTTCTTATCTATCCGAGTCATGGGTGAATGTTTCCGTTCCCGGAGAAAAACTTAACGCCGGTGAAGTCGAACTAAATCTGATTATGAAAGATGTTGCCGGCAAGAAAGAGGATGTTTCTTTCACAACAACACTTGATGATAATACACCTCCTGAGGTAGTCAATCTGACTCATGAACCCTCGGAACAGATAAATTTAGATCCTGATGTAGATGTGGAGATAACTGCAGATATAGAAGAGTACACAGGGATTGATGAACCTGTTAACCTTTACTGGGGTAAAGAAGAGTACAGTGGTTCAAAAGAAGATTTAAACAAAATCGAGATGGATAAATCGAGTTCAGAAGCCAATGTCTACCGGTACACCTCTGTTTTTACCCCTACAGAAGAAAACAATTACACTTATTTTGTTGAGGCGGAGGACGATGAGGAAAACCAGGGTACAAGTGAAAAAGTAGAAATCGAGGTTTCCTGGGATCATGTCTGGGAGTTATATACAAATTTGACAGATCCGACAGTATCCTACGAGGAGGAAGCCCATGCGGGCAATATGACTATAAACAATACCGGAGATTTCAAAAAGACATTTGATCTGGGACTTGAGGAGTCTCCTCCTTTACTGGAGGAGAGGATGGCCTTGGTTAAAAAAGGTTCAAACGGTGTTGAGGACGGTTACTATATCGAAGATGCCGAACTTGTGGTAGAGCCCGGGGAACAAAAAGAGAGACATTTTTACGTGGCTGGAAGGGACGCAGATTACGGTGAAGGAGTGGATAATTTCGAAATAAACATTAAGAACGATACCGCTGATCCAGAAAAGAAAAACACCAGCATTCTTGTAACAACCAGTACAGGAGGTCCTTTCCTTGATATATCTGTTTCTGGTTACAGCTCTGTTATACAGCAGGGAGAGACATCAAACATTAATATCGAAGTTGTCAACAGGGGTAACGAGACCGAAGAGATGGTTGAAACAGGTTTAATACTTCCTGATGGGTTAAACGCTGATGAAGAAGAGGTCAACGTTACAGTTCCTGATCTGGATGCGGGAGAATCAATGATGATCGAATCCGAATTTTCGGCTGATAGCTCGGCTTCGGGTATGAAGACCCTTGAAGTTTTCTCGAGTGGTTTACAAGATAATAGATTCCACGAATTCGAGGTCGAGGTTTTGGAACTAGATGATGATGTTGTTGATGACACAGATACCGATCCTTCTGGTATTGGTGAACCCGAAGATTACATTACAGAGGAAGTGGTAGACACTGAACCCCGTTACTTCCATGAAACTGAGAGCTTTAGTTCTTTAATTGGAATATCGGATACGCATTCTTACAGTTTTGAAAATCCGGTTAACCAGACACTTGTTAACGGTTCCCTGACACTTTCACAACATTTTGCTCAGTACGTTGAGGCTGAACCTGTTGAATTTGATGAACTGGGAGTCAATGAAACACTGACCATAGATTTTGAAGTTGATCCACCAGGATATCTTTCTCCGGGGAATTATCCCCTTCAGGTTACTTTTGAAGGAAAAGGTGTTTTTGGAGATTCGGAGGACAGCAGTTTTAATTTTACTAAGAACATGGATTTAGATATTGTTTTACATGAGATATCCGAGGAAGAGGCCGGATATTACGTGGATGAGATTCGTAGTATCCATGAAAACTTGTCCGATGAAGATATAGAATCCGAGTCCATCGAGAGTATAAGGGATGAAGTTCAAGAACTTTATGACGATGAGGACTACGGTGAGGTACAGGAAAAGTACCAGGAAGCTCAAGAAATCAAGGAAAAGGCCATAAGATCTAACTATCTTCTTGAAGAGCTCGAAGAAAGGATTGATCATTTTAATTCCAGAGGAATCACTACTGAAAGAACCGAGAGAATTCTTGATATTTCAGAGATGTCCTTGGAAAGAGAAGATTTTGATACTGCTCTGGAGAGACTTCAAGAGGCAGAAGAGGTTCTGGAGATAGAGACCGCTGGAGAGGTGAACTACCTTTACCTTATAGAGGAGAACAGAGGAATGTTTTTCTTGCTTCTTCTGGTTGTGGCTGTTTTGACTGTAATTGTTTTTGGGGTTACCAGGAGAGCCATTATAGACCACAGGATCTCAAAGCTTGAAAACGAACAGCGATCGCTTATAAATATGAGGACAGAGCTTGACAAGAAAACATTTGAAGACTTTGATTTAAGCATTAGAGAGTATGAAGACAGCGTGGAAGATTATCAAAACCAGCTTGTTGATAACATGGAGGAACTCGTGGATTTAAGATCCAAGAAAACACATATGTTCAGTATAAATAGTTTAAAAACATTAAAAGACGAAAAAGAGAAGTTCGAAGAGCTTATCCAAGATCTGCAGAAGGATTATGTTGTAGGAGATCTTCAGAGTAGCAGAGTTTACAACCTGAAAATGAGAAAGTACAACAAAAAGCTTTCAGAGATTGAGAGCAAAATAGCGGAGAAAGAAGCTAGAACTCAGCTGAACAAAAAAAGCTTGGCAGTCAAAGTACTGAATCTGATTCCTTTTTTCGGATAGATAGCTAGAAAGGATTTTTGTCGATATCTCCTTTGTCGTCGGCAAAGAATATCTTGTCCGGATGAATCACTATCCCTTCATTATCCCTTATTTCCATGGGAGCTATCTTTTCCTCGAAATCCGAACCCCTCATTTTGTAGATCTCAAACCCTCTTGAATGTCTTTCTCTGTGGAGTAGTATGACACCGTCGGCAAGGAACTCTGCTTGACCAGTATCTGTTATGTTGTTAGGTATTGAATTGGATTCAGCTATAACGAAAGCTGTTGTATTGTTGTTTCTAAAAAATTTGAAAAGCTGATTGATATATAATCTGTAGTTTTTCTCCTGTCCAACAAATGCAGAAGAAATAGCGGTTAGCGAGTCAACTACAACTCTGTCAGGTTCGAAGTCACCTATGTCGCCAAAGATAAGGGGCTTTGCATCGATTCTGAGTTCGCCGCTTTCTTCCTTGAAAAGTGCTTCAACCGTCCTTGAGGTTTTAAAGGCGTTGTACGTTTTTATCTTCAGGTTCCCTTCCTCTATCAGTTTATCAGGGTCCCATCCAAAGTCCCTCATGTGTTTTTTGAGCGCTTCCTCTGATTCCTCGTAGCTCATGTAAAGACAGTTCTCTCCTTTTTTTGCAGCCTCTTTTAATATCTGCAGTCCCATTATTGATTTTCCTGAGCCTGGATTCCCGGCGACAAGATTTACTGATTTCTTCCATATACCGTGCTTCAGAAGCTCGTCGGCTCCAGGAATACCTGTATCAACATATTTTTCAATAGAGGATTTTTCGTTTTCTTCTTTTTCATTAATTTCCTCGTCTGATGTTCCACTATTTTCTTTATCTTTATTTTCTGTTTCTTCCTCTTTTTCTTCTTTGCTTTCTTTCTCTATTTTTTCCTTTTCTTCTCCAAGATTTTCTTCAGAATCTTCCATATCTTCGTCAGAATGAACCTTGCTCTGGTGTATGTGTAGACCTCTCCCTGTCTCGAACTTTTTACCACACACGTTACACTTATGGACCATACATTAATCAGGTTGGTTAGAACTCTATAAATAATTTTGTTTTGTACAATTTGCGTTAATACGTCGGTTTATTGTGTCTAAAGAATAATAAATTGTTTAAACTTTATTTGAAGTGGTTTTTGAAATTATACATCTATCTTCCTAATCTTTTCTATCCTCTCTTCAACAGGAGGATGCGTCATAAAGAGCTTTTTGAGCAGTCCCTTGTTTTCGTCTCCTCTAAGTGGATTGGCTATGTAGAGATTTGCCGTGGCCTCGTTTGCTCCTTTTATCTCGTTTGGATCCGAGGATATTTTCTCAAGTGCCGATGCCAGACCTTCGGGATAACGGGTGTTCAGCACCGCGGAGCTGTCTGCAAGATACTCTCTCTTTCTTGAGATCGCATACTTAATCATCATCGCAAATATAGGGGCAATTATAGCAACTACGACTCCAATTATCAACTTAATTCCACCAGATTTACTATTGGATGATCTCCTTCTTCCGAAAAGCATCGATCTGAGGAATATTCTTGATACTATTGCTATCGCTCCTGCAAGGACAACAGCTACTGTCGAAACTAGCACGTCTCTGTTTTCTATATGCGCCAGCTCATGCGCAAGAACCGCTTCCAGCTCGCTTTTCTCCAGTCTTTCAAGGAGCCCCTCTGTTACAGCTATCACGGAATGTTCAGGGTTACGGCCTGTGGCAAAGGCATTGGGCTGTTTCTCTTTTATGATGTAAAGATCGGGTTTTGGAAGTCCCTGGGCAATAGCCAGGTTTTCTACCAGATTATGAAGTCTAGGATATTCTTTTTCATCGGCCTCAACAGCGTTGTTCATCCTTAGAACTATCTTGTCTGATTTCCAGTAAGATACGAAAGAACTGATAGCTGCTATTATTACTGCTAAATACAGTATTATCATGTCACCGGTTGCCAGGGATATGGCAAAGCCTACTCCTATCAGGAGCAGGGCGAAAAAAGTCAGAAGTGCCCATGTCTTCAGGACATTTGACCTGGCCTCTCCGTAAAAAGTTCCCATTGTCTATCTCAGAAACTCACGTCAACGTTTTGACGTTCTTCTTCCTCTGCCTCGAAGAACTTTCTTTCATCGAATCCGAACATGTTTGCGATCATGTTGGCAGGGAATTTCTGGATCTTTGTGTTTAGAGCTCTTGCGTTTCTGTTGTAAAATCTCCTTGCAGCTTGAATCTTGTTTTCGGTATCTGTAAGTTCTCTCTGAAGCTCCTTAAAGTTCTCTGAAGCTTTCAAATCAGGATAATCTTCTGATACAGCAAAAAGACTTTTCAAAGTGCTTTGAAGCTGGTTTTCAGCTTCCTGAACTTTTTCCGGATCTCCTTCTTCCTTGGCCTGCATTGCCTTGGATCTGGCTTCTGTGACCTGCTGGAAAACCTGTTTCTCGTGGTCCGCATATCCCTGTACGGTGTCAACTAGATTAGGTATCAAATCGTGGCGTCGCTTGAGCTGCACGTCTATATCTGACCATGCCTCTTCGGCTCTGTTCTTGTATGTTATCAGGCGGTTGTAAGTGAATATTATGTAGAGAACTATGAGGCCTACTATACCTCCAATGATGTATGGTAACATTTTCAACAAGAAATTGATGTTTTTAAATTATTAAAGTTATGGATTTTTTCCGGTCTACCCATATTTTTATGTAACTGTGAGTAAAACTTACTGATTGAAAATGTTTGATTCGGTACCTGAAGAGGTCAAGAAGCTCTCGATAGCTTTTTCATTGAGTTTTTTTGGTAGTTCGATGATGTGGTTGTTCCTGCCTGTTTTCTTTAGACAGCATGTGGAAAGCGTTTTTCTTGTAGGGGTTCTGACATCTATACCCGGAGTCGCCACAATTATACTGGATATACCTGCTGGAAACCTTGTTCAGAGGATGGACTCCAAACTTGTAACATTTGCAGGTTTGAGCCTGTTTGTGTTACCAGGTATTTTCTACTTTACAACTTTGACTGTAATGATGTTTTTTGGAAAGCTTATTGAAGGAATTTCTAAGACACTGAGGTGGGAGTCAGGATGGTATATTGCGATGGAGGATTCCAGGGAAGAGAACGAATCCGAAACACTGGGCGTTTTCACACTGGGTAAAAGCATCTCAGATGTTATAGGTCCTATTGTTGGCGGGTTAATCGCTTTTTATCTTGGGTTCAGATACAATCTATTACTTTGGTCCTTGTTCGGAGTTTTATCCGCTGTTTTCGTATTCAAATTTATGGGATTCTCCATGGAAGGTTCGAAAAAAGCTATGAGGTCATTGTTCCAAAAAAGAACATACAAGGATGATTTCAGACATTTCAGGGAAAACTGGAGGGATATGAAATGGCCGGTTTCGATGATACTTTTACACGCACTTGTGTTTTCTTTTTTCTGGGTTGCAATACCTCTTTTACTTGAGGACATAGGTGCCAACTATATGGTTATGGGAGCTCTATTTGGTATTGTGGCCTTGCCAAGAACCTTTCAGGCATTTTTTGGAAAATTAGCTGACAAATTCGGTTGGTTGAGGACGGTTCAAACATCTTCTTTTCTGATGATAATAGTTCTTTTTATCATGGGCATGCTTGAAAACATTTTATTAGTGGGAGTCATGATACTTCTTGCAAGACTCTGCCTAACCTCTATCTCACCTTCTCTTCACTCCCTGTTCGATGATAGCGTTGCTGATGAATACGAGGGGGAGATGGTCGGCTTTCTAGAATTTTTTAAACATCTTGGACATACCATAGGTCCTTTCATGGCAGGATCCGTAGCTTCAAGGTGGAGTATCTCAGCTTCCTTTTTTTCGGCCAGTGGGGTAGCCGTCATTCTCTTTTTAATCGTGTCTTATTTGAGGTTTTCTCTGGATTTGTGAGAAAAAGAAGCAATCAAGTACAAAATTTATGCGCCGACCGGGATTTGAACCCGGGTTGCGCGCATGGCAAGCGCGAGTCTTGGCCACTGGACTATCGGCGCATCCCTCTAAGATTCTTTTGAAAACCACTTTTTTTATGCTTTACTAAGTTCTCAAATCTTTTTTAAAAACTCTCCGAACCAGTTCTTTGCATTTAAAAACGTTTTTTTGACACTTTTCTCGCCGAATAAACCAAGCCATATACCTGTGAAAAACGTTATAAAAAGTCTGATGTTGTATAAATTCTTGTATTTTTTGCCATAACCTTCTTGGAAACCCTTGATGAATGATCTGTATTTTTTGGTTGGTAAAAGTCTGGAGGATGACTCAAGAGATATTAAATCAAGTTTTTTCTGGAATGTGGTGGCTTCCCTGGTAAAAAGCTCAAGATCAACCAGATATAATTCATCATCCTTCAAAACCGTGTTTGAGATCCTGGAATCGATCAAAGCCATTTTGTTTTCGTGTATATAATTTAGCTGTTCGCCTTTTCTTCTCCCAATATTAAAGCACCTGTCCACATCGGAATTTAGGAGTTCCTCTCGCATGTTAGGACCGTTCAAAAATTCCATGTATAGCTTTCTTGTTTCGGATCCCAGTATAGAAGAGGTTTTTACACCTATCTCCGAGAGATTTCTTCTACCCTCTATTTCACGTTTCTTTCCATCTTTTAATCCCTGAAGTTCCGTGTCAAGGAAAAGAAGTTTCAGAACGTTTAGTGAGATTATGTTCCACCTGTATCGAGGAAAGTATTTCACGAAAACTCCATTTTGTTCCCATCCCGGATTTGTAATGCTGTGCTCGTGTATCATATGTTTCCTCTCATCTGTTTTGGTAGTACATACATATCTGTTTAAGAGAGCATTTCTCACATTTTGGATCTCTGGCACTGCAGATACTTCTACCGTGCTTTATCAGATTGATATGGAACTCGTACATCCTTTTTTTGGGTACTTTTTCTTCCAGGATATCATGAGCCCTGTCTCTTGAACAGTTCTCATCGATCAATCCCAGTCTTTTGGAGACCCTGTGGACATGTGTGTCAACAGGCATCAATGGTTTTCCAAACACGAAAAGGAGAGTAACGGCCGCTGTTTTTGGACCTATACCTTTAAAACTTTTTAGATATTTCTTTGCCTCATCAACATCCATTTCTTCGACATGTTCAAGGGTGATTTCTCCTTCTTCTCTTTTAAGCTTCTTTAAAAATTCTTTGATTCTTTTTGCCTTGGTATTTCCAAGTCCTGCAGGCCTCACTGCGTCTTCTATGTCTCCGAGATCAGCTTCCAGTATTTCGGAGGGAGACCCTATTCTTTCGAAAAGCCTCTCTGCAGCCATATCTCTGTTTTTATCATTAGTGTTCTGGGAAAGTATGGTCTTTATCAATGAAACAACAGGATCTTTTCTTCCTGAAGGTTCGGGCACACCGTATTCTTCCCTTAATTTTTCAATTGAATTATAGAGTTTTTCCTGGTTATCATGGGACATGAGATATTTTTTTGAGGAAAATGTTTTATTATTAAATTCCTAACTTCTTTGACATGGAGTCGGGAGAGGTAAAAAATTATACTATCATAGTTCTTCTTTTCTTGACAGTTTACCTTATATGGCCTCTCCTAGACGCTGTAATACTTGGCATTTTCACTGCATATATCTTTATTTTTGTAAAAGAAAACCTTGACAATATTTTAGAGGGCAGGAAAGGGATTTCTGGTATAATAATCGGTTTAGCACTAGTTTTAATACTCATCGGTTTTCTGTATGGGCTTGGAACCGGATTACTGTCAATTGCCGTAAACTTTGAAGGGTTCGTGGATACCTTGTCAGGTTCGGTTACATTTGTTCTTGATCTCATGGAGTTCCCTGAAGAAGCATCAACATTTATCGAGTTAATAGTCAGAGACACGATATTTAATTTTAGGGACTCGCTGTTTGGAACTTTTTCTGACGCCCCAAGTCTTTTTATCAACTCTTTTGTATATGTGGCTACAGCAATCTATTTCTTCTTTTTTGGTGAAAACGTCAGAACAGAGCTTTTTTATTCGCTTGAGAAATTAGATGATAAAGTTTCGGATATGATACAGGTATTTATAAGAAGCATTTACGATCTTTATAACGGAGTTTTCTTGAAGAGAGCTCTTATGAGTTTCTCAGTGTTTTTGATTTCCGGCATCGGTTTTCTGATACTTGATGTCGAGTTCTGGATAGGATGGGCCATGCTAATCGGTATAGTGAGGTTCATACCTATAATAACAAATTTTGTGGTCTATATTCCGCTTGGAATACTTTACCTTGCGCTTGGTGATATATGGACAGGTGTGGGAATAGTTGTCCTTGGTATAGTGTTTATAGATACGATTCCAGAGATATATATCAAGTCCCGCATAGATGTTCCGGTTATAAAGGAGAACTCTTTCCTCTTATTTATGGGAATGGTTTCAGGCGTATCTATCCTTGGGATAAAAGGCTTCCTTATAGGCCCCACGGTCCTTATAATGTTTAGGGATATGGTGTTACATGTCTATAGAAAATCTAATTAGATACGAGTTTGTACTCTCCACCACATAAGGGACATCTGTCTTTTTCAATTTCTCTTTCGCAGTTACTGCAGATTTTTTTCCACTCAAAGCTATCGTCTATCCCTTTTTTCTGAAAACTTTTCCATATAGTGTTTGTTTTTTCTGCAAGGTTCTGCATGTGGTAATCATCAGTAACAAGTATCGCTTCTTTTTCCTTTGCAAGGCTAACGAGTTTGATGTCT
>JALDAE010000016.1 GCA_022729335.1 Candidatus Nanoanaerosalina halalkaliphila | reverse complement strand
TACTTATAGAGAGAATCGCTAGAGATTATGTGGAAGAAAACTATGAAGAAGTAAGGAACTTTCTTGAAAACTCGAAAAACATGTCTCAGATACCTGGAAAAAATGAAAAGGTAAATGATATAGTCAAGGAAATAGAAGATAGAGGGGTAGTAGAGTCACACTTTGATTCGAATGAAAAAAATTTCGATCTTTACAACAAAAGACTCAGACAGGCGCTCACAGTTTTCATCAAGGAAAAAGAAGGTATTCTATAAAAAATCTTTTAAACTGGTCACGGTGTCGTTTATTTCTTTTAACTGGTCCATGGTCAAGTTGACGGATTTCGCGATCTTACCTTTCTCCGCATTTTTACTCCCGTATTTATGTATTTTCGCTATATTTATGTAATGCTTATCTAACTCTTCTGAAAACCTCTCTATCTCGTTTCTGAACTGTTTTTCAAGGTATTCGTTCACGTTATATAACTCGTCCTTGTTTCGTATAGCAACCGGGTACTTGATCTTTTTGTCTTTCTGGTCCCTTCCTTTTTCGATATTTATCTCCATCGAACCTATAATATAATTGTTCATAGCTCTATCTATCGATTCCTCAGAAAAGTTTTGATCCTCCTTTGCTTCCCTGTAGAGATCTTCTGTGCTTCTGTTATCTCCAAAAAATTTAGAGCTCTGACCGTCTAGAAAAGCATAAAGATTTTTCAGTGATTCCATTTCATTGAAGATTATTCCTTCAAGTTCCTGAAACTGTAGTCCTCTTAAAATACCTCTTACTGTAGTCTCTAGAAACTCTTGAGTGCTCTCTATATCTGTTGTATCTATCTTAACATAGCTTGTTTCTATGGAGTACTGGTTGTTTGTTTTAACAGTGATAGGTTTCGCTATACTGTCAGCAGGTGTCCGGTCTTTCCCTGCGGCGATCCTTCCCTGGTAACCCATCCTCTCGGCTATTTTCTTGCAGAAGTTGTTGGTCCATCTACCAACTTTTTTCCATGTATCGATTTTCAGGTATTCCGGTGTTTCTTCTTCCAGTCCTTTCTCTTTTTTCACACCGGAGTCTTCTATGAAGACCATCCTATTATAAAGTAGGTAACTCACTTTTTTAAGTTATTTTATAATTAAGTGGTAAAAAAACCTGAATTTTCTTCAGAATTATAAGTTTTTGAGGTAAATAAAGGTCTAATGGCTCCGAAAATCGGTCTGGTGGGCAAACCAAGTGTCGGTAAATCCAGTTTTTTCAACGTTGCTACTATGAACTCCGTTCCGGAAGCAGAATATCCGTTTACGACGGTTGAACCCAACGTTGGAGAGGCATATGTCAGGGTTGAATGTCCTGCGGAGGAATTTGGAAAAGAATGCGAACCTAACACCGGTTTCTGCAGAGATAATACTAGGTATGTTCCTGTAAAACTTGTTGATGTTGCCGGTTTGATCCCTGGAGCTCACAAGGGTAAAGGCCTGGGTAACAAGTTTCTTTCGGATCTGAACGAGGCCGATGTACTTGTTCATGTAGTGGATTTTTCAGGTAATAAGGATATAGAGGGAGAACCCGCAGAGGATCACGACCCGAGAGAAGATATCGACTTCCTCGAAGAAGAGCTTGATATGTGGTATGTGGATATCTTGGAGAAAGGCCTCAATAAATTCGAAAGACAGAGACACGACAAGGAACCTCTGGAGAACGTTCTTCAGGATCAGATGTCGGCTATGGGAGTCAGGAAATCCATGGTTAAAAAGGCCATCTCCGAAGGCGACATGGGCAAGGAACCCGACCGTTGGGATGATGAAGACGTGAAATTTCTTGCCAGTTATCTCAGGAAAAAGACAAAGCCGATGGTGATCGCTGCAAACAAGATGGACCTGGAGGAGGCGAAAAAGAACTACAGAGAAATAAAGAAAGAGGATAAATACGAGCACCTTGAAATAATACCTGTTTCGGTTCATGCAGAGAGAGCTCTCAAAAAAGCCGATGAAAAAAATGCTATAAATTATCTTCCCGGTTCCAAGGATTTCGAGATAAAGAAGGATCTGTCGGAGAAACAGAAAAAAGGACTCGAAAACATTAGGTCTTTTCTGGAAAGCTTCGAAGGTACAGGTGTACAGAAGGTTTTGGAAAAAGCTGTGTTCGATGAACTTGATCTTGTACCTGTTTTCCCTGTAGGTTCCGAGGGACTGACAGACAAGGAGGGCAACGTTTTACCTGACTGTTTCCTTGTACATGAAAGTATAACTGCCAAGGACTTCGCATTCAAAGTACACTCTGATCTAGGAGAAAACTTTCTACATGCCGTCGATAAAAGAACTGGAAGGAAAAAAGGAGCTGATTCCGAAATAAAGGATGGAGACATACTTGAAATAGTGAGTACTTCTTAAAAAAACTTTTTATACCTCTCTTTTATAAAGGTAGGTTTCTAAAATAATAATTACAATGAAAATAACAAAAATAATCATCGGTATATTTTTGGCTGTAGGTTTACTGACAACCCCTGCACTTGCACAGGAAGATTCTGTTGATGAGGTATTGATCGCAAGCGAGGCCAACTATCCCGATGCATTGATGGGATCAGCGGTCTCGGAAAAGCTGGGTATCCCGCTAATCATTACGGAGTCGGATCAGTTACCCGAAGAAGCTGAAGAAGCTCTTGAGGAATACGGTCCGGAAGACGTGGTTGTACTTGGAGGACCGGCTGTAGTTTCTGAGTCTGTTTTCGAAGAACTTGAGGAAAATCACGACGCCACAAGACTGTGGGGTATGTCTAGATACGGAACCGCTGAAGAAATAGTTGACAGGTACTGGCCGGAAGGAACAGAAAGCGCAGTACTTGTAGAGGAAGATCTTGAGGATGAAAGAGGTTCTGTGATGGCCAATGCAAGAAGTTTCGCTGGTGAGAGACCTGTTCTTCCCGTTCCCGAAGGAAAAATTCCTTCAGGAGTTCTTAACCAGCTGAACGAGATGGATGTAGAAGAAGTTGATTTCGTGGGTACAGAGATTTCGGAAGAGATGGAAGAAGATCTGGAAGACATTGGAGCCGGAACAGGGGAAGAAGTAACGGCCCAGGACAGGGATGAAATTGCTGAAAATGCAAGAGAAAGAGCAAAGGAAAACGTACAGGAGGGCGACAGATTACTAGTTGTAGCTCACCGTGGAAGAACCGACGTTATTTCCGCTCCTTCAGCTCCTGATAGAAGGCCGATTTTTATAGGAGATGAAGAAGACATAGACGACCTTGTTGAAACGGTTGAGGATAAAGAAATCGAAGAAGTAAAGATAGCCGGTAACCCTGAACTAGCCGGACAGGCAGCAGAAGCACTTAAAGAAATCGAAGACGTTGAAGTCGACAATGTGGTTGATAGGGCTACCACTGCTGTAGAACAGGCTTCAACAGTTGCTAGGGAAAACAGACCTGATTTCGCTGGAAAGTACCAGGAAAGATCTGAGGACTGGAGACAGCAGATCGAAGACAGAAGTGAAAGAGTAGAGGAAAGAGCTTCAAGAGACCTTGAAAGAGCAAGAGGTATCGCCGAGGACATTGAAAACGAGGAAATCCAGGGCATGGTAGATGAAGCAGAACAGGCGATTGAAGACGGAGACTTTGGAAAAGCAAGAGATATAGCCAGGGACATCAGATCCGAGGCAAGGAGTTTGAGATACGAAGAAGTCAGAGAAAACCCTGAAGAGATCGCAAGAGAAGTAAGAAGAGATCAGGAAAGTCTAAGGGAGAGAGCTCAGGAACTTAGAGAACTGAACGAGGAATTCGGAGATATGATGCAGGAAGACATGACTGTTGATGAAAGACTTTCAACTATCGAGGGTTTCAGAGAGAGAAGGCATGAACACATCCAGGGAATGATTGATCAGGCAGTGGAAAACGGAGGTCTACACAACATAACAGGTTTTAGAGATGGACCCGGTAGGCCGGAAGATGTTGGACCTGGTAACAACAGGTAATCCCGCCAACCCTTTTTTTCTTTATTTTCTCCATAACAATTACAAAATTCCTTAAAGATAATTTTCTTGAACCAACTTTATCAATACTGAAAATTCTTAAATTTAAATGTAAAACAACTTTTCTATTCGAATTTACTTCAAGAAAAAATTTTGGTTTTTTCGGAGGTTTTTAAGGTTTTTCCATCCTTCAACATTTTTTTAACAGTTATGGGAGAATTTCTTTACAGGTGAAAGAAGTGGTGGATGTTGATGAAGTAATGGAAAAATTTAGAGATGTTTCAGAACTGGAATACGAAAGTTTTGAAACTGTATACGGTCTAAAATCATTGATAGCTAATAACGGATATATGGATGATATAAAACCTTTGGAAATGAGTTACAGAGATCAAAGCCTATCATTCTCGGGCCGTAAAGATATTTACAGCAGGAACATGTATACAAGGGCACATGCAGTCGTTGACGGACAGGTTTTTTACGGTCTAGAGAACACTTTTGCACCCGAAATAAGAAATGAAGAAATAAACTTTGATTACCTTGAAAACCTTGAAATAGAAAAGGAGATAACTGATGAAAAAATAAGGGTTTACAGTATACATGAACCTCTTGAAGACGATGAAAAAGTCGAGGAAGTTAATCAGGCCTTCAGACACATATACAACAAAGCACTTAGAGAAGAAGACGAATTTACATAGATTTTTTCGTTTCTCTACATTGATCGATAAAGTTTTCAAATAGTTTTTCCTGCTCCTCGTATTTTCTGTACATCATCTCCGGATGCCACTGAACAGCCCGGATGAAACGGTGTTTTTCGTGAATTAGAGCCTCTGTAGTTCCATCAGGCGCCTCTGCCACTGCTTCAAGGTTTTTTCCCAGTTCCTCAACCCTCTGGTGATGGTGGCTGTTCACCTTTATTTCTGAACCACCGAATATTTTTTGTAGCTGTGTTCCGGGGTAAATTTCTACCTCGTGTGTCGGTACGTGGTTCTCCTCATCCTGGTTGTGCTCTATATGCGAATTTATGTGCTGGTCAAGTGTTCCTCCGTAAACGATGTTTATTATCTGCATCCCCCTGCAGATCCCCAGAACAGGTATCCTGTTTTTTTCAGCTACCTTCACAGCGTTCATCTCAAGCTGATCCCTCTCCCTGTCAAGATCACTAAGTTCTTCATGGGGTTCCTGATCAAAAAGACCAGGGTCCAGATCAAAACCACCGGTTATGAGAATTCCATCAAGGTCTTTTAATAATGAAAACCCGTTTTCAACTGTTTCAGGGGTTATCAATACAGGTATTCCACCTGCATTTGTTATCGCTGTCATGTAATTTTTGTTAGTTTTTTCTTCAAGCACATCGATCGTTTTGAAGCTCGTGGTTACTCCTATTCTACACATCTTGTATCCTCCTGTAATTATGGTTCAATTAAACATTGTTGGTGAAATCTTTTTAATTCCAATCAATCCTATGAATTACCTACTGAAGTTCTGAAAATATAGTTACAGACTCGGTTCCGCCTATTTGAACACTTAAACTGGCTGGTACACGTATTTCATAATCATAAATACCTTTTAAACCTGTACCGCCAGTAGTTACCTGGGTTGCAAACACCAGAGGTTGGGAACCATCGAATGAACCACCTTCTTCCGATTGAAATAAAATACCCGTGACAAAATCCTCGGTCATTTCAGAAGAATTGACAATAGGGATATCGCTGATGATCTCTCCGTCTCCTCCAACTCCTGCGGAAGAACCTCCTCCAGGACCTCCTGAACCTCCAGATCCGCCTGAGCCACCTTCAGCAAGAATATTTCCATCTACCGTAATTTCTTCCATTAAAGACTCTATCCGAATATCACCAGAATTTCCTGCGTCTCCTCCATCTCCTCCATCTCTGTTACCGCCTGCGTCCCCTCCGTCTCCTCCGTCTCCTCCTGAAGAAGTGATTAATCCTTCTACAACTACTTCACCAGAGTAAATTTCGATACTGTGTCCGTCTTCTCCATCGCCACCAGGTTCTTCTTCAACACCGTCTTCACCATGTTGTCCCTCGCCATCTATTAAACCTTCATCTGTAACTTCAACAAGTTCATGTGACTCAATAGTTGCTCCGTCTTCACATATTGTAACAACATCGTCAACAATTATTTCGTCATATAAACCTTCATTAGGAACTATTGCTTCATCTTCCTCTCCACATATTTCTACAGGTTCTTCTATAACTAAAGTACCTCCTTCAGCTAAAACAAAGCTATTTAACAGAATTAAAATTGATAAAAACAGTAGTATTCCTTTAATTTTTTTTAACTGGTTTAGTTTCAATCTATTAACACCTGATTAACTTTATTATTTCTCCATAGTAGCAACTGCTTTTTTATCTTTCTTGTAATATAATAGAAGCCACAGGTTAATTAAATTTTAAACTTTTTGAAAACTTAAAAATTCTTTTTTCGAGGATAAAAAATAAAAAATGGAGAGCCCCGACCGGGATTTGAACCCGGGATCTGCCGATTTCTCGTTTACCGGGGTTAGGCAATTAATGCCGTGCCCGGAAATGATTTACAGCTCTAAAACCTGCTAAAAGGGTGTTCACTTCGTCATCCATCTTTAAATGTCAGTACTTAAAATCCTCTTCATCGCAGGTTCTCAAGATCTTGCCACAGATCCTGAGGAGCAACCAGGAAACCCTGGTTCCCGTTTTTCCGCCAGGCCAGGTGAAAAACGGGCTATTACGAGTCGGCCGCTATACCAGGCTAAGCCACCGGGGCATGAAAAACTGATCTTTAAACAAAGTTTAATCCTTTAATAGAAGATTTGATAAAAAACCTTTAAAATTGATCGATGAGTAATAATATTTCTATGAAGGTATTACTTTTGACTGATATACACGGCAACATAGAGAAACTTGACAGGATTATACACAAAGAAGATGATTTCGATGTTGCTCTCTGTGCAGGAGATATAAGCGATGCGAAAAGATTCGATGACTATGAAAAACGATTGAAAAGAGTACTAAAAGTTTTTGATAAACAGAGAAAACTTACAAAACTCGTACCTGGTAATATGGACAAGGAAGAGGTTTGTATAGAGAATTTGATTGATTTCAGGATGAACCTCCACAAGAACATCTGTTCCTTTGACGAGTTTGAGGCAGTTGGTTTCGGAGGAGGCCAGACACCTTTTGGAACACCTTTCGAGCCGGAGGAACAAGAGATAGTGGATACCATTGAGACACTGTACCAGAGAATGAAGGATGACAAAAAAGTTGCTGTGCTCCATAATCCGCCTCACGGATACAATGTAGATATAACAAATGGAGAGCATGTAGGTTCAAAGAAAATTACTAAGATGCTGGAGGAAAAAGATTTCGACCTGGTTGTAACCGGCCACATACATGAATGCCCGGGAATAGATGATATTGAAGGTACAAAACTGATCAACCCCGGTGCCACCGACAATGGAAGGTATGGAATCGCCTATATAAATGATGAGATAGAGGTGGAACTAAAGAGCCTCTAGTCAAAACCGTAGTTACCTCTATACCCTTCCTTCACCTCATCCATCTCCTGAAAAGCAATCTGTAGGAATCTTGCATTCTTCTTGATTTTTACACCGTCACTGTTTTTCACAAACAAGAGACACTGGGTTTTTCCGTGGTAACCTGCCTCCCAGAAACCGTTCTCGATAAAGCAGCCCATCCTCATCAGTGAACTTCTTGGATAGCCATATCCAACAAGATTTTTGGGGATGTTTACGATTTCGTTGGCAGTAAGCTTGTACACTCCTTCTTCAAGTTGCCACCAGCCTTCATCATCAGTATCTATCGCTTCTGTTTCAGGTATTTCCCTTTCTTCATTGGAGAAATCAAGCTTGCCTGCTCCTTTAAACCTTTCTATTTTTTCGACAGTTAGATCAATGCCGTTGGGGGTAAGCTGTCTTTCAAGGTCTATGTAGTTTGTCAACAAGTCTTTTTCTTTGATCAGTTTCTCTAGATGATCCTTGTTCAGATGCATAAGCAAAGCATTGCAAATGAATTTTTTTATTTTAATCAGCTCGAAAAAGATATTAAACCTGGACCGACCAATTAAAAGATATGAAAACCATCTCAGTGGATGAACTTTCAAAAAGCTACGGTGACGTCAAGGCTGTAAACGAACTCTCCATCGAGGTAGGAGAGGGGCAGCTTTACGGTTTTATAGGTCCGAACGGCGCAGGAAAGACTACAACCATAAAGATTCTTACAGGCCAGTTAATGCCTTCTTCCGGGGAATGCAGGGTTCTGGAAACCGATCCCGTAGTTGAACCAAAGGAAGTAAGGAAAAAAGTGGGTATACTGCCAGAAAGAGAGGATCCTCCAAGCTTCATGACCCCTAGAGAGTACTTCAAGTTCGTGGCCGATATAAGGGATATTGATGGTATTGAAGAAAAAATCGATGAATGGGCGGAGAGACTCAAGTTTAAAGACAAGCTTGACAAGATGAACAGATCGCTTTCAAAGGGAGAGAAACAGAAAGTGATGGTAGCCCAGACTTTTCTGCACGAACCGAAACTGGCATTCATAGACGAACCACTTATCAACCTGGATCCTGTTATACAGGAAAGGGTAAAGAATTACTTTGTGGAATACGTTGAAAAAGGGAACACTATTTTCCTCTCGACACATGTGATGAGCCTGGCAGATGAGATATGTTCTCACATCGGTATAATAGAGGATGGAGAGCTCATGTACTCCGGAGAGAAAGAAGATATGAAACAGGAGGATGAGAAACTTTCCAAAGCATTTCTGAGGATAGTTGAGTGATATGAGCCTGCTCAAGTGGATGATCAAGGAAGAGTGGAGGATGCATTCCTCGATGTTTGGCAGCCTAAAGTTTTCACTTTTCCCACTAGTAATTCTGCTTATCAGTATACCGATGATGATTGCTTTTAATTCGTTCGGATTTTCGATGAACGAGATACAGTTCGGGATGCATTACCTGATGCTTTTCTTCGGGCTGAATGTAGGGGTGATCGGTTTTGTTTCGAGGAGCTCGATGAGAAACCTGATGGGTGAAAAAAATCTGATCATATTTTCCTCCAGGCTTCTGCCCGTTTCAAAGCCATATATACTGGCAAATTTTATAGTAAAAGATTTCCTGTTTTACTTCGGTTTCTTCATTTTTCCCGTGATTTTGTCTAACTTTTTCGTTACATCTGCAACAAATACAGTTTTCCTTGGAATTTCTTACCTGCTTTCATTTGGTCTTGGACTGGCCTTTACATTCGTTATTTCAGTTGTTTACTCCCGCTTCAGCAAATACGTATTTATACCTCTTGCCGGAGTCGGTATATATGTTCTTTACACCCTGGAAATGGGACTCAGGCAGTTAAACCTTGGTTACCTTTACTACCTCAACAGATCTATCCCGATTCTACTGTTCAATATTTTCGTAATACTGGTTCTTCTGTTGATAGGTGGTTTCTCCTATGGCTTCCAGAGGGATACAAAGGACGAGTGGAAAAGTGACCGGTATTCAAAGATATCGGAAAGGTTTTCTGAGCTCAACTCGAAAAACCTTCTTGATCTGCATCGAAGCAGCGGAGGGTTTGGAAAGATACTGGTTTCCTACATCGTTTTGGGAGCTGTTTTCTGGTTTATTGTCGATGTTTTTCCTCCTGCCAGGATATTTCTGGATGCCAAGCTCCTTGCATTTTCTACATTCCTAGGTATCTCCAGTCTCTCTGTGTACAACTGGCTTAACAGATACGACAGGAACGAATCGTATTATATACTGCCCCTGGCAGAAAAAGATGTTCTTAAAAACAAGATCAAAAGTTTCTACATCCTAATATCTCCTTTACTGATTATAGCGATAATCCTTGCTTTTTTGCTGTTTGGAGGATCAACGCTTGAACTTGTTCACTCGTTCTTGATCGCATTCTTCACCGCAACATATATACTGGCCATAACAGTGAAATTAACAGGAATGGAGCCAAATATAAAACTTCTGGATACTTCAATACTTGCCAAATTTTTCTTACTTGCTTTTTTGATACTTGAACCATTTCTTGTTGGGGCTTTGTTGTTTTCGGGTAACGTTTTAATCGTTTCCGGTGTTTTCATCATCTTGTATCTGATTTCAGGGTTTGTTTCCTACCGATTACTGTTTAGGACAGTACAGTAATAGATTTTCCACTATCTTTCCTCCAGAACCAAATTTTAATATACCTTCTATGTAAAAAACTGTTTATGACAATGTCAGGAACTTCGGATGATGAGGGCCCGATTTATGTAAGAGTGGAGGGATACAAGGATGTTCTCCAGAACCTCGAGGCTGTTCGACAGATACTTGAAAACATGGGAGAAACGGTTCATGTGATCAGAAAACTGGAAGACATGAAGGAGAGAAGTATCGAGACATTTATAGACAATGTTGAGAAGCTTGACGAAAGACTTGAAATGATAGACAGGGAGTTCCCTGAAGTAAAAAACGCAGGTGGGCCAACAGGTATTAGAGAGGACAGAACCCAGGAACAACAGCCGGATTTCGAGCCTTCAGGAAACAACATAGTTTCGGAATCAGGTGAACCCAAAGATACAGGTACAGAATCTGTATCGACAAAAGAATTTGTGGAAGAAAGTAAAGGTGAGAAAAAGCAGCCTCAAAAAGATCCTAAAGAGGAAGCTGTCGAAGAATCTATTAATGATCTTCATTCCGAGCTAAAAGGCCTTAAACAGGAGCTTGAAAACCTCTAGTGTGGATAATTATGTCTTCAAAAAAGCTATCCGCTGTATTGCTTGTAGCTGTTTTTCTGGCAGGTTTACAAGCAGGAATTGTTTACAGTGATCATGCAGGGCTTTCACCCGTTGATGGAGAAGAGGAACCTGATGTTATAAAGGAAGAGGTCAGGAGCTATGAGGTCAATGGTTCTCTTTCTGAGGTGAGATCCGAAGTTTTTCAGAACTCCAGGGAATCCGTTGTTTCGATAAATCATGCCACAGCTGAAGGTTTTGTTGAGGAGACGGCCGTGGGTTCGGGGTTCGTCTATGACAGAGAGGGCCACATAATCACGAACAACCATGTTGTTGCCGGAGGAGAAGTTTTCGATGTTACATTTCTTGATGACGAGGTCTATGAAGCGGAGATAGTGGGGAATGATCCATACACGGATTTAGCTGTCCTGAAAGTTGATGATGCAGAAAGGGATTTTGAACCACTTAGACTTGGAGACAGCACCGAATTAATGGTGGGAGAAGATGCACTGGCAATAGGCAATCCATTTGGCCTTGAGGGATCAATGACCTCGGGTATAATATCCCATACAAACAGGATGATACCCGCTGTGGAGCAGTTTTCCATACCGAATGTTATACAGACCGATGCACCTATCAACCCGGGTAACTCCGGCGGACCACTTCTCAACATAAAGGGTGAGGTTATAGGCGTAAATACAGCTATAAACACACAGGATTCAACTTTTTCTGGTGTTGGTTTCGCCGTACCGGTTTCAACTGTTGAAAGAGTTGTACCTGAACTTATCTCCACAGGTACTTATGAACATCCATGGCTGGGTGTTTCAGGTATGGATGTGACACCGGACATAGCTGAGGAGATGGATCTAGAAGAATCAAGAGGTTTCCTCGTGGTGGAGGTAGTAGAGGATTCTCCTGCTGATATGGCAGGTGTTCAGGCAGGTGAAAGAGAAGAAGAAATACGTGGTTCAGAGATTATACTAGGAGGGGATGTGATCGTTGGTATAGAAGATGAAGAAATCACACAGCTCAACGAAGTTTTGAATTACCTGTCTGAGAAAACAGAAGTTGGAGATACCATAACCCTGACAGTGATAAGGGATGGAGAGGAAAAAACCCTTGATCTGACGCTTGAAGGAAGGCCGGATCCGGGAAGTTAATTATTGTTCAAATCAATGTGAAAAGCCTGAGCCTCAGATCCCTCATGTTCGTAACTGGTTATAAGCTCTTTTTCGAAGCTTTTCTCAAATAACTCCATGTGTTCCGGGGTTTCTGACATGTTTCTGTAATAGATTATACAGTTTGAACCTGTTTCTTCCTTCAATAAGTCCGGGTTACCCAGCTCTTCCGGTGTGAAGAACCAGGGATCTATACTGTTCTGGAAACCTGCCAGTCTGGCATGTCTGACATCTCTTGGAATTATAACACAGTCAGGGTGTAAAGAAGTTGAGATATCGAGGGTTCTCTTTGCCGGGGTGTAGTAACGGTCTCTGTTAAGTTGCTCGAGCATCAGCCCTGTTGAAGCTGAGACCAGTACCACTCCTACCAGAACAGGTATGTATGTATTCTTTGGTTTTAATTTATTGCCAATTTCAGAAAAACCTATTCCAGCCACACATGAAAAAATAACAAAGCTTAGCATATAGAACTTTGGATGGTTGAGTATTGAAGCATGCCTGTAAGTTAAAAAGAATAAGAAATGGGTTAAACCCGCAAGATAAAGGAAAATGGTTTTTCTGTTTTTAATAGCTATCAAAAGTGATGGAAATGCAATAACTAACAAGGTTATGTAACCCGGTTTTTGGTGTAAGAAATCGAAAAAGTTTTGTATATTCATAATGAGGGTTCCACCTCCAAAAGCTCTGTCCATGTTTAAGAAGAACCTTAGATTCATTAGAAAAGGTACTGAACCAAACAAAACAAAGATCAACGATTCCGTCAAAAATCTTTTCATTTCTACTTTCTTGATTATGATCAGCATAATTATTAACGGTACAAAAATAAACATTCCTGTCCTGGAAAAAATCATTCCCAGTACGGAAACGGTAAGCCCTCTCATCCAGAACCTGTCCTCATTTTTTAGGAAACCCTGAAGTGTAAAGACAGTCAAAAAGAAGTACGTCCCGGCGGTTATCATTGATTCGGGCGTTCTCGACATGTGTACAAACAATGGGTTGAAAATTGTCAGTACTGTTGCGGCAAGGGCTGCTTTTTTATTGCTGATTTTTCTGATCGAGAGGTAAAGGAAAAAAAGTAGAAAAATTGCTGCTACGGTGTTCACCATCACACCGAGGTTTCGAGTTGTATCCAGGAAAAAAGAGGGTATTGAGACCAAAACAGGATAAATAATATAGGGTTTGAGATACAGGTCATTATGATCCGAGCGACTTACAGTAAACCTACCTGACTCGCTGATTTCTTCACCGATCAAAACATAGTTGTACTCTTCTCCACCTCCAGCACCGGTCATGTATGGCTGCCCGATATTTAAAAAGAAGGAAGATGCAAGAATTATTACAAGTGTTATGATCTCGGCTTTTTCAAAATTGATTTTTCCGGAATATATAGATATAGAAATCCAGTAAACTGTATATAAAATTATCAAGAAACCCAAGACAGTTGGTAATATCTGTACAGTGTTGTTAGTAGCCAGGTTTTCCAGAGCTTGTGATACTACTTCCATATATTAAGTAGTTAATTTCAGGTTTTCTTAAATTTAACCTGGTCAGAATTTCTTCCTGATTATCTCTCTAAGTATCTCTTTGATTATCTCGTCTACGAACTTTTCATCAAAGTATCTTCTTCTTTCTTCAGGAGCTCTTGGAAGTCCTTCTTTTCTCTTCCTTCGGATATCTTCGTCAAATACATCTCTGAAAGTACGGTACATTATGTCCTGTTTCTCGGGTGACATGTATCTCTTGATCAGATCCCTGTCTGTCATCTTTATATCTTCGTAGAAGTTGGTGTACTCTTTAGTATATTTATCAGCCATGTCAAACATCTTGTTCTTCCTTAGATCCGATCTCATTTTATCTATCTCGGTCCATTTTGCTTCACCGCTTCCATCCCCGTATTCTAAATCAGCGAGTTTTGGAAACAAGGTATCAAGTCTCTGTGAAAGATAGGCACGTTCCCAGTCATAGGTTTTTCCGTCGTTTCTTCCGTATTCATCCGCAAGATTGTCAAGGATTTTAACAGGGTCTTTTTTGGGTCTTCCCCTGTCTTCTTCGATTTTGATATGGTAGTGAAAATCTTTAAAGAGCTGTTCATTGCTTCTTTCAACGTGGTCGAATGCATAACGTCTTACCTGATGCGGTCTTTTATTCATCCTTTCAACAGCATTTACTTCCTGTGTTCCAACGGCTCCACCTCCTAGAATCATCCCGGTTGTAACTGTAAAGAAAGCTCCGTACTTGAGGCCTTTTTTGATTTTATCTCCGTTATTTTTTACAGACTCCCCAAGGTCGTAGATCTTTTCTTTTACAGCCATAAAAAATAAATGACATAAAAACTTTATAAATACTTAAATTAAATAGTCGTAAATATTATTCGATGACTCTCCTCATCCAGGTTCCTCTTCTGAACCAGAGAGCCATAACTGTTACACCAACCAGTTTGGCAATGAATATACCCCACCAGATACCGCTTGGACCCCAGCCACCAACATGGGACAAATAATAGCTGAGCGGTATCTGCAGGATCCACAATGTAAAGATTCGGAAAAACATCTGGATACCGGTTCTACCAGCACCTTTCAAGGCACCTGCAATAACCATCTGGATACCTAGAAACGTATATGCGAACACTGCGATTCTAAGATACTCAACACCGATCCTGATAACCTCGGGTTCATCGGCGAAAGGTTCAATGATATATGGTGCAAAAACAAGTCCTACAAATGCAACAACCACCATTATACCGAACAATACATTCACGGACTTCCAGGCAGTTTTTTCAGCTTTTTCAAACTTTTCAGCACCTATATTCTGACCAACAAGAACCGAGGTTGCCCTGCTAAAACCTATGGAGGGAAGTCTGATTACAGAAGCAACACGGCTCACGATACCCCATGCGGCCAAGACATATGTGCCAAACGAAGTTACAATGAATGTCATAACAGTCATTGCGATAGAAAGAGCGGATGTCCCTATTGAAGCCGGCACACCTATCTTCATAATTTTCCAGAATATTTTGAAATCAGGTACAAAGTATTTAGGACGAACCTTTATACCTCTACTGCCCTTGAACAATATAAATAGCCCTATAATAACGGAGACAAGTCTTGCAATCACAGTTGCATAAGCAGCTCCTTCAATTCCCAGTTCTGGAAAAAACCAAAAACCGAAGATAAGAAGAGGGTCCAGCACCACGTTTATTCCAACAGTAAAAATTTTGAACACCATAGGAGTTTTTGTATCTCCAATACCTCGCAGGACAGAACTGAACATGAAATAAACAAATGTCATGGGAGCTCCAAACAGAACAATGCTGAAATAACTCCAGGCGTATTCGAGTACCACAGGTTCGGGGTTCATCAGCGCAAGCAGTTCCCTGCCGAACAAAAAACCGACCAGCATGAAGATTACGGAAAGTACTACTGCGAACACCAGAGTCTGGCTGGCTGCTCTGTCAGCGTCATCACCACTTTTATCTCCGGTGTACTGAGAAACCAGAGTAGTTCCGGAGATCATAAATCCAGCAGCTATGGAAAAAAGAAGAAACAGAAGAGGAAAAGAAAGAGAAATAGCAGCAAGCTGTTCGGAACCTAGCTGACCAACAAAAAAAGTATCCACAATGTTGTACATCAACTGCATACCTTCACCGACCATAATAGGCCAGGAAAGAGAGATTAAAGTCGGCAGTATGGCTTTTTCCGTCAAATCCCTGTCAATTTTCAAGGTTCAACCCTTTTTTAAACAGTAGTGCAGTTTCGATTTATTTTTAACAGTTGGCCCAAAAATAACCTTTAGACAAAAATCAGCGAATCAGAAATAAAACGTTAATGCGAGGGTAACCAAGTGGCCAAAGGTGCAGCGTTGAGGGCGCTGTCCCGTAGGGGTTCCGGGGTTCGAATCCTCGCCCTCGCAATCAAATAATCTGTTCTGACTGGTTTTTAAAAAAGGGACTACCGATAAATTCTTACATGAAAGAAGACATGTTCAATAAAGACAAAAAAACCCATTAAAATCCGTTTTACATATAAAAAAATTTAGTTTAAAACAATTTTTTATAATAATGTTTAGTTTTGAATCATTTGATTTGGGTAATGAAAAAATCTTCAAACTTTGTCTATTAATGTGTTTATCTCTCTTTCTTGGCTTCCTGGTGGTCCAGCCTGTAACCGGCTATGACTCTTCTGGTTCTGAATTATTGTTCGGTGTGGAGAATATTGGGGAAGAGACAGTTTTAAATGAGGATATGGTTGAAATTGAGGTTTCGAACATCATTTTTGACGGTGATGATGAATATTTAGAGGGAGAGGAGCAGTTCCTGTTATTACTTGATAGCGAAGAGCTCGATATTGAAGAAACTTATGGGTCGCTTCAATCCAGGACTGAGGAGATGCAGGAGCCTGTAGTTGACGAAATTGAAGAACTAAACGGTGTGAAAGTGGATAGACAGTTCTGGATAACCAATGCATTGCTGGTAACTGTCGATACTTCTGAATTAGATGCGGAAACGTTGTCTGATCTGGAAGGTGTGGACGCTGTAGGAAAAAACGTTAGACTGACACATTCGTCATCAGATGATGCAACTTTTGAAGGAGATGGCAAAGATGAAGGATTTGAAGACGGTGCTGACACTACCCGTGCAGATCTCCATGAGTTCGAGTATCCAAGACCGATTCCCTCGGATGATGAGGTAGAAGGAATTCAAACTGATGTTATAGAAAATGATGTTACCTACGGTCTTGACATGATAGATGCCCCGGAATTCTGGGACAAGTATGATAGTATGGGAGAGGATGTCACTGTTGCTGTAATTGACGATGGTCTCGATGAGTCTCATCCTGACATAGAGGTGGATGAAGGCGGAACCTCTGCACTGGGCATCGTCAACGACACGGATGAACGAATCGAGGAACTGGAGGGCAATCACGGCGCACACGTGGCCGGTATCGCGGCGGCTGATAACGACACGGCAGGTGACGTGCCGGCCTACGGCGTGGCCCCGGAGGCTAACTTGCAGAAGATCGATGTATTCCATGGACCCTATGATGCAACAGCAGCAGACATTTTGGATGCAATTCAATGGGCAGTTG
>JALDAE010000004.1 GCA_022729335.1 Candidatus Nanoanaerosalina halalkaliphila | reverse complement strand
CCACGTAAGGCTGAAAATCATATATCGAAGCTCTCACAAACTCCGTGTCATCCCTCCATCTGGCCGCAACGGGATACCTGTCTATAGGTGTGTAACCTCTTTCTTCCATGAATCTGCTGTACTCTTTCCATGCCGATACAAACGAGAACTCTTTATCGGTCGGAGGGTCATTTATGAAGGTGTAGCCGTCATCGCATGCGGGCTCCCCACATACTTCTCTCTCGTCGTCGACTGTCCAGAAATATTTGCCACATTCGGAGCATTTTTCTCTTTCGAAACCGTTCTCCTTTATTTTTTCGACTGCAAAAAACCTTTCGGGGTTACTGGATGATTCCTTCTCAACTTTTTTCTTCAGTTCTTCTAGGGATGACATGGTTTCACCTTCATTTCCTATGTTTAAATTTACTTTCCTCGGGTTTTTTCTCCCCTAACAAATATTAGTCCGTCAGCACAATTACGGTTATATGTCGGAAATAGAAGAACTCAAGGAGAGAAAGAAAATATCAAAGATGACTTTGAGCGGATTCTGAGTCGGCGGTGCGGGCGGAGCCTATGCCGGTGGTCCTGCAGGAGCACTTGCTGGAGGTATAATAGGCGGTGTAATTGGTTTTGTACTGGACAAGTTGAGAAAAAACGTGGAAGAAAAATGAATAAAGAACTGTAAAATAAGGATTTGTGGGGAGAGTTAGAACAACTCTCCTAGTCCTGCTTCTGCTTCGCCTTCATCCTCTTCTTCTGCTTCGTCTTCTTCTGGTTCCTCTTCTTCACTTGCTCCTTCGTCCTGAGCTGGCTGTGCAGGAGCTGAACCTGTTGCAACTGCTTTGTTCATTGCTTCTTCAATGTCTACTCCCTCTAGAGCAGCAACAAGAGACTTGATTCTTGAGGAATCTGCATCGATTCCTGCTGCATCCAGAACGTTTTCTACGTTTTCTTCGCTGATATCCTTTCCTGCTGAGTGAAGCAGAAGCGCTGTGTGTACGTATTCCATAATTTTCACCTCCTAATATTAATCCTCGGATTCTTCCGAGTTTTCTTCATTGTTTGAACTTTCCATGGACTCCATGTCGATCTCGGAGTCAAGGCTTTCTGCCTGTCCATGTGCTTTGGCCAGAACTTCTTCTATAACGTCTTCTTCAAAGATTGCTGCGTTAACAGCTAGGTTCTTGGCCTTTCTAATCCTTTCGACCATGATAGTCTCTGCAGTGGATTTGTTGATATAACCTGCGTTAACTGCAAGGTTGAAAGCTCTCGCGGCTGCTGATTCGACGTTCTCTCTGTATTCGTCCTCGTCGATAGCCAGGACATCTTTTTCCAGAATCTCGCCGTTCTCGTGGACAAGCTTCAGGTCAAGTCCCACTTCCAGTGGTTTCATGTCCAGGCGGTTGAGGACTGAAGCGATATCCGGTGTAATCTCTTCACCTTCTTCAACTACCGTTGCACTTTCCTTGACCTTGATCGATCCTTCTTCGACGCTGGTCTGAGCACCCAGTTTCTGTAACTCACCGATCATCGGTCCAGGTCCTATACCTGTGTCTCCTTCCTCGATTACTATGTCGTTGGGAGCGATCTCTCCTCCCGAAGCAGGTGCTGATGATTTGTTCTCCTGTATTGTCTTGTAAAGACTGAAAGGATTCGAATCAGAGAATATGAAAGCTGGCTGCACTGCAGTGTTGTCTTTCAGATCCTCGATATTTTCCTTGTCTGCCTGGTCAAGAGCTATTTCCATCAGTGTCTTTCTGGACATCATTTTCTCTGCATCGTCCCCGAGTTCGCTGTTGATCTGCTGTAGCTGCTTTGCTGGGAGAGAGTGCATGTCCAGTATTCCAACTACGTTACTGTCTTCTATCTTTTCTTTCATCACTTCGACAAGTTCTTCTTTTCTTTTTCTGCTAAGACTCATCTTACATCAACTCCACTACCGGACCCATGGTCAGCTTGCAGTAGACAGAATCTATATTGTGCACTCCCATGGGAAGGTTGTCTTTAACAAAGTTTACAACTGTTTCCGCGTTGTTGGCAAGGTTCTCGTTTGGCATCGCCTCGTTACCGATTTTGCATTTTACAGACGGTTCTTCCTTGACCTTCACGGAAATCGTCTGTTTGAGGTTCTCCACCTTTTCGGAAGCATCGCTTCCTGGGGGCAGAGGCTTCGGCATCTTGTCCCTTGGTCCAAGTACAGGACCCAGGTTCTTACCTATGTCAGGCATCAGAGGTGCCTCAGCGATGAAGTGATCTATATCATCAGCTATCTTCTTTGCTCTTGTCATATCATCGTAGAGTTCCTCAAGTTCGTCCTGTGAAATCATCATGTCAGCGTTATCAGCTTCAAGAGTGTCACCGATCACTGCAACCTTTGTGTCCTCTGAGACAGTGTAGGGCATTGAAACCTGTTCGGAGAACCTGTTCTCCGGGTTGTTGAGGTCCACGTTCTTCAGATTCACTATCAAATCCACTGACTGTGTGAAGTTCCTTTCGCTTGCTTTCTCCTTTGCTTTCATTATCTTGTCTTCAAAATCTTCCATCAGTTATCACCGAGCTCGTCATCGTATTCTCCTTCGTCTATGAGTTTTTGAATTTCCCTGCCATCTTTCCCATCAACGGTAACTCCCATCGAAACACAGCTACCGATGACTTCTTTGGCAGCGGCTTTTACATCGGATGCAAGCAAGTCATCTATTTTCATCTCTGCGACGTCTCTGACCTGCTCCATCGACATGTCTGCTACCTTGTTCTTGTTTGGTTCGCCGGAACCCTTTTCGATACCCAGTTCTTCTCTTATCAGAGACGCCATGGGCGGGATACCGACATCGATCTCGAAGTCCCCTGTTTCCTCGTCAACCGTTACTTCTATAGGGACTTCCATCCCTTCGAACTTCGAGGTTTTTTCGTTAATCTCGTTGACTACTTGTCCGATATTCACAGGTAGAGGCCCTAGCTGAGGTCCTAGTGGCGGACCTGCGGAGGCGTTACCTGCCGATACAAGTGCCGAAATCTTTTTCTCACTCATAATATCTATTCCTCTTTACTCCTCTTTCTTAGCTGTTCAATATCTATGGTTACCGGGATAGGAACAGCTGCTTCCAGTAGTTTTATAGTGGCTTTCTGGTTTGCCTCGTCTATCCTCTCGATCTTGGCGGGTTCTCCCTTGTATGGGCCGTCTATAACCTCGACCCTGTCGTTTATCTCTATATTGATTTCCTGAGGTTCGTCCGAGATAAATTTCTCGATGTCATCTATCTCGACTTCTTCCTCGATGATTCCTTTGGCATGTCTAACGTTTCTCACAAGTCTGTCAATGTCCGCCTTGTCTCCCTCGATAAAGAGGTATCCTTTCAGATCTTGTGGGTAGAGTATTGATTTTATAGCATAGTCCTCATTTTTTATTGCAGCCCTTAGCGATTTGATGGCTGTTTTTTCTCTACCTCTCGTAGTTCTCATTGTAAAGATTGGCATTTTTTTACCTCTTGTTCAGTAAATCACGATGTTTCCGATAAGATACAGCAAAAAGCCTGCAAGACCTATCAAGAGTATTCCTATGCCTGTCACCTTCGCTGACATCTGAAACTCTTCCATCGAAGGTTTGTTTGTGATCTTCAGTACTCTGATGTATCTTTTCAGAGTTTTCTTTAGTTTTTTCATTTGTACACCTCTTTATTTTTTTGGAGAGAAACAGATCTAGGACTGTCCTCTCCTGTTCCAAAAGGGGAACAGTTCAACCGAGGTCGGTAAACTTTTGGTACACAACTCTTTTAAACTATTTGAATGTTGTGAGCCGGAGTTATACAAACTCGATTCCGAGCTCTTTCTCGATCTCCTTGGTGTATTCTTCCTGGTAAGTCTCTTCAGGTCCGAATATCTGAGGGCTGTCAACTCCTGTAACGATTATCATAGATCTCAATGACTCGCCCAGATCCTCGAGTACTTGAGCTCCCCAGATGACCTTTGCGGAATCATCAAGCTTCTCTGAAACTGTGTTGACAACTTCTTGCGCCTCTTTTAGGCTTAGATCGCTTCCACCTGAAACATTTATTAGAGCTCCGTTTCCTCCTTCGATCTCGACGTCAAGAAGTGGGTTGGACAGTGCCTTGTGCACGGCTTCCGTTGCCCGGGACTCTGTGTCTGACTGACCCATTCCGATCATGGCGATTCCACCTTCGCCCATGACTGCCCTGATGTCTGCGAAGTCCAGGTTGACAAGTCCTGGTTTTGTAACTAGCTCGGTAACTCCTCTCACAGCGTTTACAAGTATCTCGTCTGCTATTTTGAATGCTGTGTTTAGAGAAACATCCGGCACAATTTCAAGAAGCTTGTCGTTTGGAATAACTATAAGTGTGTCAACTACGGACTCGAGTTTTTCAAGCCCCTCTCTTGCATTTTCAGCTCTCTGTTTTCCTTCCATCTGGAAAGGAAGTGTTACAATACCAACGGTCAGTGCATCCTGATCCTTTGCTACTTCTGCAATAACAGGAGCTGAACCGGTACCTGTTCCACCTCCAAGTCCACATGTGATGAAAACCATGTCAGAACCCTTTACAAGGTCCTTGATCCTGCCCTTGTCCTCCTTTGCGGACTGCTGTCCTACGGAAGGATCGGCACCTGCTCCCAGACCGTTCGTCAGGTCCTTACCTATCAATGCCTTGTGGTCTGCTGTTGCATAGAGAAGATCCTGTGCATCAGTGTTAACTGCAACAGTTTCCGCACCGGCAATACCTACCTGCATAAGCCTTGATATAGTATTGTTTCCTGCACCTCCGGTACCTATAACCTTTATATCAGCTTTCCTTTCTTCTATTATTTTTCTAAGTTCTTCATCGACTTCATGTTCTTGGTTTTTCTCTGAAGGAAGTGCATCCCCCTCTTTAGAATTTTTTGATTCTTCGATCATATCTTCCATTATAATCTCCTTGTCAGACACGTTTTTTTGTATGAGGTGAAACAAGTTTTATGGTCTGTAAACACTTTTTATATAAATTTATTTAAAGGTATTCAGTGCCTCCTTCCCCTTATCACCATCCCTGCCATAGGCTCTATCTTTATCCTCGAGAAGTGACTTATTCGACATTAAAATCTTGCAGTTTTCTGGTTTAATCCTATAAATAACTTATTATCGTTTATGGTATCTTTTATTCTGGATTCAATTTTTTGAATTTTCATCAGTCTTTTTCCCATATTCTTGGCTCAAATAAAACCATACTGTATTTTTTTATTTTATGACATCCTTAGATTTCCACGTCATTATTTACTGTGATTTCTCTAACATTTTAGTTCTACAATGCTGTATACTCTTTTGTTTTCATGGTCTTTGATAAACTGTTCTTTGATGTTTTCTTCTTCAATCTCATATGTTAATGAATTATATGGGTTGAATATGTTTTTATACGGGTTAATCCTTCGGTTAAAATATTCTTCCGATAACTCTGAGCTATTTTCTTTATGTGGGGGATAAGGTAACACTAGAGAATCCCCACATTCTAATTGTTTGAATGATTCGCATTTCGGTTCTCTGTTAGGACTGCAAATTCCTTTGGTCCATCTTCTAAGCTCAGCCCGAAACGGATGTTTTAATCTGTTTCCATAGTCTGTTAAGTTATTCATTTTTCTTCTGGCTTCTGTATGAACAGGACTGAATAAAGGCCAGTTTTCATTGACCCATTTTTCGTCATTGATTGAGTTGTAGTAGTAGAACTGCGAGAAAATATTGGATATCATAAAAGCCAAGATCAGAACAATTACCATCTTGTTTAGGTTTCCATAATCGATTTTTTTGGAGATAGTATAGCTTCTGGCGGGGATAAGGTAGAAGAAAGGTAAGATAGGAGTTAGGTGGAATATTGGCATGCTCATTTGATTGGGAGCGAAGAAGCTGAGCAGGAAAAAAATTGTTGCGAATAGTATTAGAGCGTATTCTGGTTTTGAGCCAAATAGAAGCAATATTGAAAATGAAAAAAGGATTAATAATATTGAAATCAGATTTGCCGGACCGTGTATACTGAAATTTGCGTTTCTAGTAACTCTTGCTGTCTTTTTTTCCTCATACGGGTTATATTCTTCAACATAATTTACGGTTTCTTTACCAGGGGCCAGGGCCGTTATTAACTGGTCTGACCTTAATTCTATATGGTCTTCTATATTAGAAAAAGTTGTTGATAAAGTATGTCTAACCAGTTCTACGGGATTGTCTTGTGAATCTTCAGAATGTTCTACAGAGTTATATACATTTATTATATAAGGTGAAAGGCCTATTGAGAATGCTAACAGTATTATAGGAAGTATTTTCAAAACTTTCTTGTTTAAGATAGTGTTTCTGTAAAACAAAAATGTGACTAAGAGCAAAGGAAATACTATATAGGCGTGTTTTAGTTTTTGGAATAGTGCTAGGCCGTTTATCAGCCCGAATAAAAACCCATTTAGGATATCAGGATCTTCTAAAAATCTTATAAACAGGTACACGGTCAATAAACTAAAGAATGTTATATGTAGGTGTTCTGTATGTATTAGAAGGTTCGTTGCAGGTGCTAATGTGGTTAATATGGATGCAATGATAGCTGTTTCGGTGTTGAACGTTTTTTTAGCTATTAGATAGATTAATAAAATAATGCCTGTATTTATTAGGGATCCTACTAGTCTTACAAAGAATAGAGTTGGTTCAAATATTTGGAATAAGGGTCTTAGTAGGATTAATTGGCCGGATCGGAGGTTTCGCATGTTATAAAAAAAGTTTCCGGGGTCTGATGCTTCAACAATCATTTCTCTTCCAGGGTATAGATTAAAACAGTCCCAGCAGTAGATTGATAAGAAAAATGAGATAATTATCAATATTATCAGGATGTGCTTATCATAACTTGTGATAAACTCCTTTAAATCCACAGACATAATATTTATTCGATAAAATTTCTATTTATATCTTTGAGATGCTCTAGATAAAATAATCTGTATTAAAAGCAAGTTCTATACATTATATTTTCAAGGTTAGAAAGGAGTATTGAATATATTATCCTTGAGTGTAGATGGATCTAAGTTCCATACATTTATCTCTTCTAGAGCACCTGTACAGCAGTTATAATTACAGTACTTTTCAGAATTATCTAATTTTTCCCATGCTTCCCTGAAACCGTTTTCAATCTCAACACCGCTTTTTTCACTCAAATTTCTACCACAGGGCAATAATTTGCCGTCCTCAATACGACATGCCAAAATACCCGCAACACAATCAAATCCACTCTCATTATATAGGTTCACAATATCCTTCAATGTCTTATAAGAAAAATTGATTAACTCATCATTTTTCTCCTTAAATTCTATAACCTTTGAAACCACTCCTTCCATCTCTTTTTTCGAAAGTTTGATGTCTTTGTTTTCATCTAGTCCAAATGTTTCGTCATTACAGGCCACATTCTGTATTTTTAGAGGTACCTGAATATCTTTAACTATATCTAACAACTCGGGGATACTATGATAATTTTTCCTAGTTATTGTTGTGGTTAACCCTATGTTGATACCTTTCTCCTTAGCTAACTCGATGGATTCCATGACATTTTTGAAAGAACCATGCCCTCTTAACTCATCATGTATGTGTTTTGGGCCATCCAGGCTAAAAACCACGTAATCAGCGTCTTTTATTTCATCGATCTTTTGAGAGAACAAATCTCCATTAGTGTTTATATTTACGCTCAGACCTTCTTCTTTTGCTTTTCTAACAAATTTGCCTATATCATCTCTTAAAAGAGGTTCACCTCCTGTAAACAGCACTTTCTTGGTTCCCATCTCGGAAACTTCTGAGATCATAGAAAGTATTTCATCAGTAGAAAAGTCTTCTTTATCACCTTCATAAGAACAGTAGTCACAGTCTCTGAGGCAGTCGGAAGTAACTTCAAAAGAAACTACGATAGGCTTTCTTTTGCCCAAAAACTTGCATTCAAGTACATCGAGACCGGTTTTGATTTTTTTTATGAAATCCAAATATTAATTCACCCTCTATCATTTACCCTGGTAATCAATAATTTTCTAAGATTTTAAAAAGTCGGATATTCCGAATAAACTCCCCAAACTTGCGAAAAATAGACCCGAAAAGTGCATAAATATTGAAAAGATGAGGAAACTTATTTTTTCGAACCTGCTTAGAAAGTATAGGAACTTGTAATTAAGTACGGAAAAGGCAAGGAATGAAAAAGCCGATAGATATAACCGGTTCAAAATTAATGATAAAAAGAATCCGTATATGAAAAATATGGAGGCAAGTATTGGTAACATGGTACCTATATCGTTCTGTGATATCTGCATTGTTCTATTTGAGTCCGAAGAGAGCTTCTTTGTCAGAAATTGATGTGACATACTTCTACCTGTGCCAAATTCCATCTCTAAAAGACTGAACACAGTCTCTTTCTTAACATGCATGGCCTGTATGTTTTCATCAAGTTTGATCTTGTAACCGTTGTCGTTTAGTCTATGACCCAGATCCTCATCCTCACATGTGTAACTTGCGAAGAAATCTTCGTCAAATCCTGATACGCTTTCAAATGCATCCTTTTTAACAGCAAAACAAAAAGTATCGGAGGATGATATAAACTCTGAAGGGTTTAACCAGAAACGGAAATGTAGGTAGTAGTTCTTGAACCTTGATGCAAAATTTTTGTAATAAGACTCGGTAGTATATGTGGGCTGTAAACCATCTATATCTTCGTTTTCAAAACTTTCATAGATTTTTTTGATTGTGTGTTCCTTGACCACAACGTCTTCATCGATAAATAGTATTATATCATTTTCAGCTTCCTTCACACCTTTATTCCTGGCTTTTGAAACGTTTGTTTCAGGTATACTCAATTCTTTGAAATCAAACTCATTTTTTAGATGAGAAAGGTCTTTAGAAGTATCATTTACGACAATAATTTCATATTCGTTAAAACTAGAATTAGAAATACCTGATAAACACTTTTCTAAAAGTTTTACATCCTTATGAAAAGGTATAACTATTGATATTTTGTTTTTCATGATTTTACTCAAAATATGTATGCTAATGCACCCAGAATGTTTTGTTTAATATCTTCAAATGTTCTTATCTTCTTTATTCTCCTTAATATATAGCCAGGCCTACTATAAAACTCTTTAGTACCGTTTTTAATAAGCTGTCTCAGTTCTTCCTCGGTCATGGTTTCAGGTACAAAGTTTATCCTATTCTGACAGAGCAAAAGTGGGTCATCTTTTATCTTACCGTTTTCCGGATTTTCATAGATAGGTGAGCCCGGGAAAGGCGTGAAAGGGAAGAACTTGACAAAATCGATAGGTAATTCTTTAGCAAACTCAATGGTTTTTCTTGCCTCCTCCTTGGTTTCACCGGGTATACCCAAGATAAAAGTACCAGAAATCTGGATATCAAAGCTATCAACAATCTCGACTGCTTTTTTGATTTTATCAACATCTATGTTTTTGTTTAACTTATTCAAACTTTTCTGTACGCCTGATTCGATCCCTATACAGACTTTCCAGAACCCGGCTTCTTTCATTTTCCTGATAACTTCAGTATCAACTTCATCTATACGCAAGTTGCCCTGTAACCAGAAATCAAAGTCTTGTTCTATAATCTCTTCACATAACTTGATGAGCCTCTCTCTGTCAGCTCCCATTGTTTGATCGTAAAATAAAACCTCCCTGATACCCTGTTCTTCTATCTCTTTCATCTCTGAAATAATATCACTGATTTTCCTCGTTCTGTATCTATCTGCAGCAGCATGACAGAATAAACATCCCATTTTGCAGCCTCTAGCTGTTATTAAACTTGTTACCGGTAATTCCCTGTGAAGTGATGGCCTATATCTGTACAGATCAAACTCTTCTCTATCAGGAAAAGGTAGCTCGTGAAGATCTGCTTCAGAGGTTTTATTTTTCGCGTGTTGAACATTATCTTCTTCCTTCCAGAAAAGCCCGTCCACATCTTCAGGCTTTTTTTGGCCTTTAAGTACCTCACAGAGTTGAACAATAGCAGGTTCGCCATCACCAACAATGCCATAATCGATGTGTTCTGATTGACCAATTATTTCGCCACCGGCATACCTTATATGGGAGCCTCCCACCACAATCGGAACATCCAGAATGTATTTTATCTGTTTAGATATGTCCTTCACTCTGAACCAAAAAGGCGCAGTAGCCTGTATACCAACTAGATCAGGTTCAAACTGTTTTAATCTATCAATTATATCTTCTCTATTATGGAAGTAGCCGTCTATTAGCTCTACTTCGTGTCCGTTCTCTTTTAAAGCTGAAGACAGGTACATTAAGCCTAGCGGATTTTCAACATAAGGTATCCCGGCTCTCTCCGAGTCCCTGAAACCACTTCTCACGTATTCCGGATGAGTCTCTTTAAAATCGTACTCGGGAATAAGAACAGATACTCTCATATTGAATTCATACTACTTTATAGATTTAAATATAATTCCTAGTCCTTCTCTTCATCCTCATCGCTATCTCCATTACCGTTCTCTTCTTCACCCGAGACGATCTCGGCTTTTTCAACATCATTCAACTTCTCAACCTCTTCTTCTAGCTTATCACATAGTTCTTCCGGAATCTCTTCTTCCAGCTCAACCTTGATGGATCCTTCATCAACCTCTATCTCGTATTCATGATCGATGTAGAAGTCCATAACAGCTTCAACTTTTTCTTCCATATCTTCTATTTTTCTTGTTATCTCGACATCGTATTCCAGGTCTCTCCCAGCTAATGGATGGTTGAAGTCAACTTTGACCCTGCCGTTGCTAACTGTTAGTATTTTTCCTCTCTTTCCGTCAACCTCGACAGGCATACCTCTTCTAGGTGTCACGTCGTAGTTCTTGAACTCTCTTTCGGAAATAGTCTTTATGTTACTGCTTTTTCTGGATCCGAAAGCATCTTTTTTAGGAACCTCGATGGTTTCCTTTTCTCCCACTTCCATGTCTTTCATTCTTTTTTCAAGACCTTTTAGAAGATAACCTTCTCCCAGAAGAATCTTAACAGGACCAAGTTCCATGTTCTCTGTATCAACGTTTTCTTCTTCTGCTGTTTCCTTATCTGTGAGGTCAAATACCTCACCACTGCTTTTAATCCTGCCAACGTAGTTGATCTCGATAACGTCTCCGTCTTCCACTTTTACCACTTGAAAGTTTTTAACTCAAAAACCCTTTTATAACTGACTGTCGTTATTATTAAGTGATGGTTTCGATAAAGAAACTTTTCAAGGATTCCAAGTGGAGAGAAGATCTTGATCCCGAGATAAAGAGGAAGATGGAGAAACTTTTGAAAAGGGTAAAATCAGAGGAAGATGCTTACAAAAGCTCTAAATATGAATCAACCGCCCAGATATGGGTGGGGATGGCAGAGCTTTTCTCAAGAATTGACAGGATAGACAAAAGACTCAAGAAGATAGAGAAAGCTCTGGGAGAGGCAAAAAAAGAGGAAAAGCACCTCAAAGATCTTGAACTTGAGGATTCCATGAAAAAGTACTGATCTACTTCATTACTATCGCGGGTCTGCCGGGCATGGCTTCCTTTGCTTTTTTGTGATCCGAGGCGTCCTCGGGTACAACCTCGACATCAGCGTCAAATACATTCTCAAGATAGTTCTTAGAATCTATGAAGAGTCTTGATTCCTTCTTTGTGGAAAGAACTTTTTCCGGAAGTTCCCCTGGGTTCTCCTTGTAACTGTTGACTATCTTTGCAAGCTGGTCCGCATGTTCCCTCAGCTCCTGATCAGATGTGAAACGATCCATAGCGGAACCTATATCCAGCTCACCCTTTTCTTCGAACAGCTCCAGTATTTCCCTGAAAGCTTTTCTCTTCCAGTTCCTAGCGACTATCAGCTTTATCTTTTCGTATTCTCCGACTATTTTTTCTATATCCTTTATGTCATCCACTGTTTTCTCCATCAGTTTCTCCCGGTACTCGACATCTTCGTCTATCAGTGCCTCATCGTGTTCCGGCCATTCGGCCTGTGAAACAAGGCCTTTATTTCCAAAGCTGTTCCAGAGTTCTTCGCAGATATGGGGTATGAAAGGCGCCATCAACCTGACCTGTGTCTCAACGAGGTCATTTACGACCTTTTTGTTGAGCTTGTTCGACCTGTTTCTGTACTTCTTGACCAGGTTGTTCAGCTCATAGAAAGCCTTGAGAGATGCTTTCCTGGTCTGGAAATTCTCCATGGCTTCTTTTGTGTTTTTGATTATTTTCTGTAATTTAGAGGTCACATATCTGTCAAGCTCGTTCATCTCGCGGTTCGAACCTTTTCCGTGTAGCTCCATTGACCTGTTGTAGAAATTGGCCAGTTTTTTCTTTGCCTGTTCGACCTCTTTTTCACGCCAGTCGAAGTCCTGCCAGGGCTCGCAGCTAGAGAACATGAAGAACCTTACAGTGTCAGCACCGTGTTTTTCTATGGCTTCTTCCGGAAGAACCACGTGCCCCTTGGATGAACTCATTTTTTTGCCTTCAAGAAGCCCCATTCCCCATGTAGCAACTCCTCTGGGCCACTTGTCGCTGCTGAAAAGTGCTGCGTGGTGGAACATCATGAAGGTAAGATGGTTCTGTATCAGTTCGTTAGCGGAGGTTCTCCAGTCAAGAGGATACCAGTAATCAAAGCTCTCTCTACACTCCTTCAGCTTGTTCACACTGATACCTGTCTCATCTGAAACTTCCTCAACAGGTCCAACACCGTTAAACACATAGTCGAAGAACTCTTTCTTGAGTTTTTCCGGATCAATGTCATCTATAAGGTGTTTTATGGTGTAGAACGACATGTATATAGTGGAGTCGCTCAGAGGTTCAACTACGAAGTCCTCGTCGAACGGTAGTTTCGTTCCCAGACCGTAGTTTCTTATGCAGGGCCAGGACTCGAGCCAGTTGATGGTGTGGTTGTAGTCCGACCTGGTGTTTTCCGGGATTGTCTCAATGTTTCCTAGGAGAGTGTCTGCCTTGTCCTTCCATCCTTTTTTACCGTACTCCAGGAACCATGTGTCGGTCTCTGCAACAATTACCTTGCCACCGCATCTGCACTTCACTTTCTCCGAGAAATCCCACATGCTGTCGAACTTGTTGTCTTCTTTGAATCTGCTGATAAGTTTTTCTTTAATTCTTTCGACCTTTGTTCCTCCGAATTCTCCACAGTTATCCTTCAGCTCTCCACTGTGGAACTCTTTCTTGTAAAGTTCCTCGGTGGCTTTCTCAAGTTTGTCCTCTTCTTTTTGCGAAGTGATATCCCTTTTCTCGACCTCTTCTCTCGCAGGGAACTCTCCGTATCCATCCACCTCGATTATCGATTTGGGCTCTATCTTCTTTACTTTTTCAGGCGAAATATTGTGTTTTTTCAGAAGTGCTTCGTCCTCCTTCAACTCCTTGAGCGACACCCAGTCGTAAGGAGCGTGGCCTGGGACTGACATGACTATTCCCGAACCCGAGTCCGTATCCACGAAAGAAGCGGGCAGCAAAAGAATTTTTTCCTGGGTAACAGGGTTTTCTATGGTTTTTCCAACGAGCTTGCTTCCTTTCATCTCGTGTTTAATTATTATGTCGTGGTTCTGGTGCTCTAACTTGTCGGCAGCTTCCTTTGAGATCATCCAGAGTTCTCCATCAATCTTTACCTGCACGTAATCTCCATCAGGATTTATAAGCGCATGAGTTACTCCGAAAACGGTTTCAGGTCTCAAAGTAGCCATCGGGAAAACTTTGTTTCCTTTTCTGAACTTTACAAGGGTGTAATCCTGTTTCTCGGCGTTTTCACCTTCAAGAAGATCGTGGGTTGTCACGGGGTTCTCGTCCGAGGTGCAGTACTTTGTCGGATGTTTTCCTTTCTTTACTAATCCTTTTTCCCTTAGCGATTTGTACTGCCATTCTATGAACTTGTTGTATCTTTCGTCATTGGTCGTGAATTCTCTTCTCCAGTCGACCGAGAAACCAAGTCTCTTCATATTTTTCTTGTAGCTGTTCTCTATGAAGTAGTTGGCGTACTCCATAGGGGTTTCCAGGTTTTTTAGATCTTTTTCCGGAACGTTGTAAGTGTTTTTTAGAACATCTATCTGTTCTTTTTCCTCGTTCTTTAATCTGTTAACAGCACCGATTATAGGCGTACCTGTCACATGCCATGCCATCGGAAAAAGAACGTTGTATCCCTGCATCTTCTTGTATCTTGCAAAAACATCGGGCAGCGTGTAAGTCCTCACGTGCCCAACATGCATACCTCCGCTTGGATAGGGATATGCCACAGTTATAAAGAATTTTTCACGGCTGTCAGGTTCTGGCGCAAAAACGTTTTCTTCTTCCCATTTTTCCTGCCATTTTTCCTCGAACTCGTTAAGATTTTCCTCGAAACCCATATTTACTTGGTTGTGCACTAATGTTTAAATTTTTCTTCTCTGAAGCAGCTTTAACTTAACATTTTTTATCGCCAAGTAGGAAACTCCACCAAATACTTATTAAACTTGTTCGTTATTATGTAATTGTGTAAACATGACTCGCCTAATAACTGTTTCCGGGGGGAAAGGAGGAGTCGGTAAAACAACCGTCACAAGCAATCTTGGATACGCTCTTTCGGAGTTTGGAATAGATGCTGTGGTGGTTGACGCAAACCTGACCAATCCTAACCTTGGTTTTCACCTTGGGGTTCCGCTTTATCCGGTGACCCTTCACGATGTTTTAAGGGATGATGCGCACATAACAGAGGCCACATATGTACATAACTCCGGTCTAAGGGTTGTTCCGGCAGGTATCTCTGTCGATGATCTTAAGGACACCTCTCCAGAAAGGCTTAAAGATGTGATACATGATACAGTGGGCGAGCCAGATATAGTACTTATCGATTCTGCTGCAGGTCTAGGAAATGAGGCCTTGAATACTCTTGAAGCTTCAGACGAACTTTTGTTGGTAACTAACCCCGATCTACCTTCAGTTACTGACGCTCTTAAGACCTCATCCATAGCAGAGGAGGCGGGCACCCATGTACTGGGAACAGTGCTGAACAGACACAGCGGACAGGACCATGAACTCACTCCTGAAGAGGTCGAGGACATGGTAGGACACCCTGTTGTTTCTGTGGTACCTGAAGAAGATGTTGTGAAACAGTCGATAACCAACAAGACAACAGTGCTTGATCACGAGCCTGATCACCATGTTTCCCACAAGTTTAGAGGTCTGGCTGCTGACATAGCGGGCCTTGATTACGAAGTACCTAGCAGAGGTATGTTCCAAAGGTTCAAGGACATGCTTGGTCTAAAATAATCAGTCTCTTTGGCATTTTTCTTTCAGCAGGGTCAGACTGAGCTCGAAGCCAGAGACAGGGATTTCTAATTCGAAGTTTTCAAGAACTTCTGGATGGATTTCGCCTACATGACCAACTTTTTCTCCGTCAACCTCGATTTCAGCGCATCTGCCGTCAATATAGAAAGTTTTATCGGTTTCTTTTACATTTATTTCTTTACCAAGTCCGTTCACAAGGCCTCTGAGCTCTGAAAGTATCTTGCTGTACCCGACGTTTTTTCCGGCGTGAACCGTTGAAATCTTTTTGTCTGTAGAAGCTCTGTATGGTTTTTCCTCGTCCTTCATAATTGTATCGGCTGCTTCGAAAATTTTCTGCGGGTAACTGTTGTGCGTGTTTTTGGAGAGTGTTTCCAGTAACTGTGGAAGCAACGTGTCACGGACCTCGGTATACTTTTCGGAAACAGGTTCCTTGATAACTATGAGGTCGTCTTTTTCAGATCTCATGTACTCTCTAAGGATTTTTTTGTTTCTTATAGTTGGGTTCATTATTTCCTGATACCCGAGTCCGACCATCAACTCTCTTGCAACATCCGTGAATTCTTCAAGAGAATCTTTCTCTCCTATAGTAGACACATTGGGTAGTTCCGGTTCTATATTTGAGTATCCGTATCCCATGGCCACGTCCTCAACCAGGTCGGCCTGGTGCAACATGTCGGCCCTGTAACTGGGCACTTTCACAACTATATCTTCTTTCTCGAACACCACGTTGTGCCCCATCTTGTTGAGGTATTCCTCAAGATCTTCACGATCCATATCTATTCCGACAGTCGAGACAACGTATTCAAGGTCTATCGAGAATTCGTTAGGTGATAAATCAGGATAACTTTCGGTGCTACCATCAGGTTTCACAATCTCTATTTCGTGTATCTCTCCGTTTCTCTCGGCAAGTGTGGTGACTATAACGTTGAGAGCGTACTCAATTGCATCCCTGTCTGTTCCTGTTACATCAACAAAAACATCTTTTGTTTCCTCGTCCACTTCGGTAGTGACACCGTTAATTATCGGAGGAAAGCTCAGAACCTTTTCATTCGAATCGACTATTATGGGCCATTTCTCTCCATCTCTAATTATGTGGCCGTATTCTTTTCCTTTGTCGTGTTTTTCAAGTATCTCTTCTAGGTTCATTTCCTCCTCTTTTTCCAGAGGTACAAAACTTATTTCTTCCGGCCCGCATTCCCTGTATTCAAGAGGGAACTTTATGTTCTCTATATCGTGTACCCCGATAGACACTTTCTTTCTATCTCTTCCAAATGTTCCGTGTAGTTTTTCCTGAAGCTGTATTAATGATTTCATGGCCGCGGTATTAAGTTCAACATCTTTTACAACCGCTCCAACTACCTCGGGCCTGACTTCCACACCTTTGTCACGGAACTTCAGCCCCTCGTCCATTATACCGTATTTTTTGAGCCCTTTCTCTTTTTTGAGATAGCTTCTAAGGTTCCTGGCGATCCCTTCTACGCTTAGTAGGTCTATCCTGTCTGAAGTGGTTTCAACCTCCATTTTGTCGTCTTCTATTTCTTCCACCTCTACTCCTATCTCTGTTAGCTGTTCTTCTAGCAGTTCGTCGTCCATTTCTTCGCCTATTAGCTCCATCAAGTCGTTCTTGTTGAATTCTATGCTTGGCATATTGATCACCTCAACCTCACGGCCCTGGTGTTTCTCAGTTCCTCTATGTTTTGAGGGAAAACCAGTTCTCTGATATCTTCTTTACCTAGTTTAAACATGGCAATCCTGTCTATTCCCATTCCCCATGCTATCACAGGCACATCAACACCAAGAGGACTTCTTACCTCGGGTCTGAACAGGCCTGCTCCTCCAAGTTCCACCCATCCAATTTCCGGGTGGTACGCATCCAGCTCAACCGAGGGTTCCGTGAACGGGAAGTAGTTAGGTCTGAACCTTATCTTTTCGGCTCCGGCGATCTCTTTTCCGAAGACCTCCAGGTATCCGAACAGGTTCTTTAGCGAGAGATTTTCGGCCTTTACAATACCTTCTGCCTGGTAAAACTCTATGAAATGTGTTTTGTCTATTTCATCGTACCTGAAATTTCTGTCTATGGCAAAGACTTTTGCAGGTGTACCTATGTCTCTTGCAAGATACCTTATAGTAGTTGCAGTTGTCTGACTTCTCATCATTAGCTTGGAAGCCTGTTTTCTGGACCATTCGTAGTTCCAGCCCTCTGATTCAATGTCACCTCCTTTTTCGTGCATTTCCTTTACTCTTTCAACGATCTCTGTATGTTCAAGATCTCCATATTCCGGATTTTCCAGTTCGAACTTGTCGTGTATCTCCCTCGCGGGGTGGTCCTGGGCCTGGAAAAGAGCGTCGAAGTTCCAGAACTCCGTTTCAACATAAGGTGTCTTCGCCTCCCTGAAACCCATGGAGGTGAACTTTCGCCTTACCTCATCAAGATACTGTCTGTAGGGCTGTTTTTTTCCTGGTCTCTTGGCCTTTGGGATTATCTCGACGTTATACTTTCTGATACCTCTTTCTTTCCATTCTCCGCTTTTCAGGTGTTCTGTATTGAGGTTTCCGATTTTTTCTTCCTCTGATTCGTTTTCACTGTAGAACTTTTTTCCTTTCTTGGTTATCTTTATTACGTGTTCGACTTTTTCCTCGGAATCTATGAGGTCTCTTTCCATCAAAGGTTCGATAAGTTTTTTGTCCACTACTTCATTTTCTTTTATCTTTCTAAGTACCTTGTTTTCTTTAAAGCCCTCATCTATCTTTTTTTCTCCTTTTTTTGTTATTGAAAGTTCTTTTTCTCCGTTTTCCTCTTTTATCTCTATCCATCCGTTTTTCTTGGATTGTCCAAGAGCCACGTTGAACGCTTCGATTTCACCAGCTAGATCTTTTATTTTTTGAGGGTTGTCCTGAAGTTTCTTTAGAAGTACCTCTTCCGGCAGACCATTATCGAAAGCATTCTGTCCTTTTTCAGTTAGAAAGTAATTGATAGTTTTCTTTTCATTAACTTTCGCCATTTTTTCCTCTTCAAGCCATTTTGCAGGTCTTATGATTTCTCCATGGCTCATTCCTACTATGTCATCGGCTGAAACTTCTCCATCATTTTCCAAAATTTTCCCGAGCAGTTTCATGGCCTTTGGATGAATCTCCATTTTTGTGTACCTCCTTTGTTACCCTAGAAATTTTATTGTTCTGAAAGTTTTTAGGTCTGAGGGAACATCTTCGCTATTTTTTTGTCCGCCCTCTCGAGTTTTTTGTGGTGCTCCTCAAGGAAGTTTTCCATCTCCTCTTTTGCGATCTGTTTCAGTTCGCCTGAAAGCATCTCTCCCGAATCGTATCTTCTGTAAATATCTCTCAATCTTTCATCATCATCTATCAGGTTGAATGCCAGTAGCTCGAAAACGACGTCTTCTTCGACATCGGCCCCTTTCTTTCTGTGTTCTTCCAGACTTTGCTTTCCTCCTGTTTTTGCGCTATCTATCTTTTTCTTCGCATCTTCGATCGAATCATTTAGAGCTATGTATGATTTTGGATCGCTTGATGACATCTTCCCTCCTGTTATACCTCTCATGAATTTTGTGTATATTGATGAGGGCTTTACAAAATCTGTTTCTTTGAACCTGCTGGCTATGTCCCTTGTGAGTCTGATATGAGGGTCCTGGTCTATTCCTACAGGTACAACGACAGGTTTAGGACCTCCGTTCTCCTCGAACTGTGGTTTGAGTATATCTGCTGCCTGTGTCAATACCGAGATAGTTTTACCGGGATCCATCTCTCCGTATATCGCCTCGAGTTCGTTCTGCGTGATGTTTTTGGAGAACATCTTGGACATCTTGTTGTAGTTGGTGGATCCCTCGGACTGGAAGTAGAAATCCAATTTGTCAACATCTATACCCAGGGCGATATAGTTCCTCAGGTACTCCTTGATCGCTATCTCCCTTGTTTTTTCCAGCGGCATGTCTCTTGTCAGGTACGCCTCTATGTCCGCGACCGCAACGTATACATCCGCTCCCAGGTTTTGAAAGTACTTTATCATGTCCGCCACCAGCTTGTGTCCGAAATGGAACTTGCCGGACGGCATCATACCTGTCATCATAGCGAAATCTTCGTTTTTCTTCTTTGCCTTCAGGACCTTGTCAAAGTCTCTCTGTCCGTATATTATGTCCCTGGTGAATAATCTGTTAGAACCAGGTATTTCGTTATCCAAGTCGTCCATGCTGTTTATTCCGAATTTATCGATGGTTTCACCGTAGTCCTTGACCTGGATCGATCCCCATGGATCTATCTTTTCGTCCATTTTTTTGAAACCCTTTAAAGCAAAAGTGGGTGCTCAGGTATTAAAATGTTGGTTTTTTGGAAATCTTGGTTTACGGCTGTTTGTCGGGTTACCGGAAGATTTAAAGTTGTTCAAGACTACTGAACACACAGGTAGTTATGAGTTTTATACATCTAAAGAACAAGGAGCCGGAGGAAATAGTGGCGAGAGCTCTTGACATGAACGAACTTCAGAGGGAGATATACTTCAGCCTCAGGGATCAGGAGTTAACAGTGAAAGATCTAGTTGAAAAGACAGGCAGAACCAGGTCCGTTGTTCAGAGAGCTCTCCAGAAACTTCTTGACAAGGGTATCATCGTCAGGGAGGGCAGAACGGATCAGACAGTCTACTACGTTTATAAGGCGGTACCTTTCGAAAAGGTTAAGGAACAGGTGTCCAGCATAATTGAAAAATGGTACAGGGAGATAAACGAGAAACTTTCCTGATATTTATAAGCCGAGATTTTTTCCACCTATAACTTTAAAAACCAGTAGTACTAACCCTCTAATAGGGTAATACCAATGGTACAACTAATAAAGAAATCCGGTGTACGAGAAGTAGTTGAAGAGCTAAACGTAGGATCTGATTTCTATGAAGCTCTAGATGAAAGAGCAGTTGAACTAGTTGAGAGAGCTGTAGAGCGTGCAGAGGAGAACGGAAGAAAAACAGTGAAAGCAAGAGACGTATAAAAGCTCTTGAAACTTCCTTTTTATCTTTTTCTTTTTTGTTATTTTTTTCTTAAAAGTTTTCAGTACAAAAGTATCTTATGAGAGAATTTATCCTGTTGATGGATCAGGCCAGGACCGACCACGATTTCTCGATAAAAAATCTTTCCGCTAATGGAAGAATGGACATAGCTTGCAGATTTATCAACTCTACTCTTTTCAACTCTTACAAGATGAGGGATGATGTTAAGACCCGTCTATTGTTGAGAGGACCTCCCAGGAAATCTTTGAGCCTGGAGCTTGATGGAAGAAATCTTCAGGGGTTACATCCGGGTGAAAGATCGATAGCCGGATACCTGAAGAAAAACCTGAAAAGTTTCGAGGACAGGAAGACCGCTGCGAACGTGGGTGTGAGGATAGAAAAAGAAAACCTGGAGGACGTACTGGATCGTTCAAATGGAAAGCCGGTTGTGCTTCACGAGGAAGGCAGAGATATTTCGGATGTTGAATTACCTGAGCACTGTGTGTTTGTAATAGGGGATCACAAGGGTGTTTCCGAAGAGGACATGGAAAAACTCAGGGAGTATAACACTGTTATAACTTCTCTTGGCTGTGAATCGTACCAGGCTCAACAGGTCTCTTCTTTTCTAAATATTTACATGGACAGAAATGGTTAACCAGACCTGTTTTAAAATATTCTGGTGATTCGAAACAATCTTTATTTCCCTTCTTATTTCCTGCAAGAAATCTTTTTTAACTGGGAAACCAATTAATTAACACAACATATAGTGGGGGATTTTTAAAACCACTCTATATATAGGTCAGAAGAAGTGTTTTTCCAAACAATGCATAATTTATCTATAATCGATTTAAAGTTTTGCAGGTTTAATAAATGAAATGCTGTTTTTGTGGTAACGGATCTTCGAAGGTGGTCGAGACAAGAAAGACGGATAGTGGTCAGACCATAAGGAGAAGAAGAGAATGTAATGACTGCAGCAAACGTTTTACCACCTACGAAAAGATAAAACCTGATTATCTCGAAGTTGTAAAATCCGATGGTTCTAGGGAGGAATTTTCGAGAGAAAAACTTGTTGAAGGAGTTTCAAAGGCCTGTGAGAAAAGACCAGTCAAGGAACAGGCAATAAAAAATGTTGTTGACAGTATAGAGGCCGCCATTACAGATGGAACGAAGGATAAAATCTCTTCTCAGGAGATAGGGGAGATGGTGATGGAAAGGCTTAAAGACCTGGACGAAGTGGCCTATATGAGATTTGCTTCGGTTTACAGGTCTTTTGACGATGTCAATTCTTTTAAGGAAGAACTAGAGCAGTTGAATTCAGAAAATTGAGGTTTTGATAACATGAACAAAGATTTCAAGTTACCGGTGAAAAAAGTAGAAGGCGAAACCGTAGAGGAAAGACTTACTGAAAACGTTTACGATAGGATTTTACCTGCCAGGTATCTTTCCAAGAACGAAGAAGGGGAAGTGGTAGAGGAACCCGAAGAGCTGTTCTGGAGAGTTGCCAAAAACGTGGCGAAACCTGACAAGGAATATATGGATTACGAAAAATCCGTCCAGCAGTACCATGATCTCATGGCCAAGCAGAAGTTCATGCCTAACTCTCCGACCCTGATGAACGCCGGGGACGAACTACAGCAGCTATCCGCCTGTTTTGTTTTGCATCCCGAGGACTCCATGGAGTCTATTTTCCAGAGGGTCAAGGATGCGGCACTTATTTTCAAGTCGGGCGGAGGAGTTGGATATCCCTTCCATCTTTTGAGACCCAAGGGAGATAAAGTTTCTACCACGGGAGGAGTTTCTTCAGGCCCAATAAGTTTCATGAAAGCCTTCGATACAATGTGCTCCACCATAAAACAGGGAGGTGTACGCAGAGGAGCCCAGATGGGTATAATGAAGGCGGATCATCCTGATATTTTGAGGTTCATCGTTGCAAAGAGAGATGAAAACGTTTTGAATAACTTTAATATCTCTGTGGGTATTACAGAGGAGTTCATGGAAGCTGTAAAGAACGATGAAGAATATGTACTTACAAACCCTGTAACAGGAAAACCTCACAGGGTCAACAAATATAACCAGCAGTTTTACAATACTGATGAGAGCTACTGGCCGACCGCAAAGGGCTCGGATCACTCGGTAGAGAAGAACTTCTGGAGAGACTACGCGGACAACATTGAGGATGTTGATGAGTACGATATAGAGCTTGAGGAAGGAGAAGTGATGAAGCTGCCGGCCAGGTTCATATTCAACTGCATGGTTGACGGAGCCTGGAAAAACGGGGAGCCAGGTCTATTCATGTACGACGAGTACAACAAGAAACAGAGCTTCGACGTGGATAAACACCCCGAATACACCATCGAAGCCACAAATCCCTGTGGAGAGCAGGGTCTTCTCGACGGAGAGTCGTGCAACCTAGGACATATAAACCTGTCACTCGTTGTCGAGGACAAGGGCAACGGCAGGGCTCTAACATTTGATGAATGGAAGAGCCGAGAGGATATAGGTGAAATATCTGAGGATGAACTGAGAGAGAAAATATCCGAATACGTCGAGGAGGCGCTGGATCTTGAGGAACTGGAAAGAGTTGCCAAGCTGGGTACAAGGTTCCTCGACAACGTGATAACCATGAACAACTTCCCTCTCGAAGAGTTGAGGGACAGAGCAGAACAGCTCAGAAAGATCGGCCTAGGAGTCATGGGATTCGCACAGATGCTGATGCAGCTGGGAATTAGATACGGTAGCGATGAAAGCTATGCAGTTGCTGCAGAAATCCAGAGGCTTGTAACGAAATACTCGGTTGAGAAATCAAACGAACTCGCAGAGGAAAGGGGAGAGTTCCCTGACTGGGAAAAGTCGAAGTGGGCGGATCCCACGTCCTACCCTGAATGGTTCAAAAAATACTCCGGAGGCAAGGACCCTGAGGAGTTCGAGGAAGGTCTCAAGATGAGGAACCACAACACCACGACGATAGCACCGACAGGAACCACCAGCATGATCGCTGACACCTCTGGAGGATGCGAGCCAATTTTCTCACTTGCATACTTCAAAAACGTTGGAAAAGACATACAGGGAGACGACATGCTTGTGGAGTTCGATGATTACTTCCTAAGAACACTGAAAGCCAACGGAATAGATGTTGAAGAGGTAAAAGAAGAAGCAGAAGAACTTATGAGAAACAATGAATGGGAGGGACTCGACTCTATTTCTGATGATGTACTACCTCCTTCAGTAAAGGAAGTCTTCGTGACAGCTGACAGGATAACCCCGGAGGAACACGTCATGATACAGGCAGCTTTCCAGGAGTACAACCACTCGAGCATATCTAAGACATGCAACTTCCCGAACGAGGCCACAAGAGACGATATAAGAGAGGCCTACATCAAGGCGTACGAGGAAGGATGTAAAGGTGTCACGGTTTACAGAGACGGTTCAAGAGAAACACAGGTACTGAAGACAGGTTCCGATGAAGAAGCCGAAGAGAAGACAGCGAAAGAAATAACGAAGATAATAGAGGAAAGCTTTGATAGTTTCGAAGACTTCCTTGAAGCCGTGGATATATCCCTTACCGAGTACATCCAGGAGAGAGACCGACCACCTATCGTATCAGGAACCACACAGAAGATAAAGACCGGTTACGGCGGTATGTACGTTACCATCAACGAGGACGATGAAGGACTTTTCGAAGTGTTCACACAGATGGGCAAATCAGGAGGATTCACAAGATCGCTGACAGAGGCGATTTCAAGGCTGACATCGCTATCACTTAGGTCCGGTGTTTCCGAGAAAGAGGTTATCAGACAGCTCGATGGAATCAGAAGTCCCAAAATCTCGTGGGACAACGGGGAGAAAGTTCTTTCTATACCTGACGGTATAGCCAAGGCAATGAAGAGATACGTCGATGGAGAAGCAAGCAGCGTTCAGTCGAGTGTTTCCAACTTTTCAAGAGACGAAGATGAAGAAACCGATGAACAGGACTCCGGAGGAAACAATGACGTCGAGAAACTGATGTCGGATGGAAAGAACCCGGAATGCCCTGAATGTGGTAACATGCTGACACTTTCGGAGGGATGTATCAAGTGCGAGGCATGTGGTTACTCGGAGTGCGGCTGAAAAGCCCTCCTCCAAACTTTAATTTTTTAAAGCCGGTTATAACCGGTGAATAAAAAATAAAAGAAAAATGTGGCCTGGTATCTCTAAAACACTGCTTATTCTAGCTTTATGTTCTTTTCAAAGGATTTCCATGTCCCGTGCAGGTTGCAGTGCTCATAGGCAACTATGGGATGCTCGTGATCAAGTTTCACCGTGAACTTGACATTTGGCTCCGTCTTCTCGGATGTTAGATCGATCCTTCCAAGAAACGTCTTTCCGGCATAAAGTTCGATGAACTGTATGAAATGTCCATGCTCGTTCGGATGGTCCTTGTACTTGCCGACCTCGACCTCCACTTCGAACTGTTCTCCTTTCTCAACAGTGTCAGGAGCTTTGATCACAGGTGTATGCTTCTTTTCAAGCACATCCATTTCTTCGGGATCTTCGTTTTCAGGCCTGTTAACTCCACAGAAAATATCTTCTTCACAACTTTTCATAACAATCACCTACTCTTGTTCGGTCCGGTTTTCGTCCTGTTCGAAAACACCCTCGATACATGTAACAGGCTCGTTCCCGAGTTTTCTGCAGATATCATTTTTCACAGATTCTTTTTCAAAATCGTCATAAGTGGTGAGCTGCTGAAAACCTGAAAGTGTAAAGTTGTACTCCATATCGGGATAGGGAGCCACGTATACAAACCTGTAATTCTGGTTGAAATCCTCAGCTACCTGTGTCATTTTTTCAACTTCTTCAGAACAGTTTTCACATGAATGCTGCAGTATGACCGATGGGTAGAAATCTCCAACTCTTTTTGTACCTCCATCTGTCAATAGATATACCTGCTGTTCCTTTGACATCGGTTCCTCCAGCACATAGGTTTCGGGAACTTCGCCTTCTTCTACGGTTCTCTGAAGCCCTACAGGAGGATCTCTCACAAAATCATTTTGCGCTCTCTCTGGAGAAAGGTTTGCGTAAAAAACAGCTCCTCCAAGAGGCAACCCTATCATGAAAAAAGCAACTACTATCGCACCTATCTTTTTTCGGGTGATAAACGGATCGTTATTTCTTTGTGAATCCTCATCATCGTGTTTTTTCTTTTTATGGATGTTCCTTTTTTCCTTTGAGCTGAACTTTTCGCCACAGGTATCGCATTCGAACTTAGGCATTAACAGAAAAAATCGAAGGTGAACATTTTATATCTAAAACTTTTTTTAGGTAAAAACTACCCGATATTTGAGAGGATATCCTCTGCTGTTTCATCATCAAGTCTCACATGGAAAACTCCCATACCGGATTCAAAGGAATCTACAAGGTCTTCTTTTTCAGCTATATTCCCTTTCCTTGTTTTCACCTTCACAGCATCTTCCTCCACCTTTCCATGTATCTCATTTCTTTCCTCGGTGCCTGTTACAACCACCTGTTCAAAGCTTTTTTCAAGGTATCTTTCCAGCTCTTCCTCCACATCCTCTATGTGTGACCGGATCTGCTGCTCCCTCAGTCTTTCAAACCTTTTCTGGCTGTAACCTCCTTTCTTGTGCTGTGACTTTATATCGGATTTTATTACAGATGTTTGGACGGGCTCCCTGTCTTCGAATATTCCTATCCCGGAGCCACCTGCGGAGAAATGAATAAAAAGAGTTCTACGGTCAAGAGCTTCCTTTAAATGATTCGTCACAAAGTTTTTTGCATTGTATTCTTTTTCATCGAGTTTCAGAGGTGTCTGAAAAACGCTTTTTATCATGAGAGGCTCGTGTAAAAATACCTCTGTCATTTTATCGTTCAGAAAGGAGTTCCCGGGGTTTCTGTATGCGGTGAAAACATCTCTTCCCAGCTCTATACTTGATAGGCTGTCCAGGTACCTGTAAGCTCTAGAAAGACCAAGTTTTTCCTTTTTCATCTGTTCTTCTTCTTTTTTCCTGTCTTCCTCCAGTCTGTCCCTTAAGGTGGAAACCCTGTTCTCCATCTTGTTCAGTTTTTTCTCAGCCTCCTGTTTCTCGGTCACGACCTGCTTGTACCTTTCCTTTTCTTTCTCCCATCTTTTCTTGTACTTCTCCAGCTCCTCTATCTTTTCTTCAAGCTCCTCTATCTTTCTCCTGAGTTTTTTCTTTCCAAAAAGATCCATTGATTAACTCCTTTTATCTTTCCACTCGTGGTATCTGAAAAGTTTTTCAAGTGATTTCACGGCTTCCTCGGGATAGCTGAACATCGGAATACCTGCTTCCTCCAAATATGTTTTGTGGAGCTCGGTGTAGTCCCCTCCAAGTGTGCTTCCAACAACAGGTTTATCCGAGTTATTTTTGATATCTTCAAGTATGTCAACAAACTCTGAACCCATCTGTTCCGTCTGCATCAAAGATATTACCAGTATCATATCCACTTCTTCGGCTTCAGAGATAACATCCAAGGCTTTTTTGTAGTCCTCGGGTGTTGCATCACCTATAAGATCCAGAGGGTTTGACACGTTTCCGTAATCTTTCATTGATTCCTCCAGTTTTTCCGTGGTTTCTTCCGAAAACTCGGCAAGCTCCAGAGAAGTTTTCTCAATTGAATCGGTCGACAGAACACCGAAACCTCCTCCATTTGTAACCACTGCCACTCGGTTGCCTCCCGGTTTTTCGAGTTTTGCAAGGGTCTTGGCGTAGTCGATGAGCTCCTCGTTTTTCTCAGCCTCAACAACACCTGCCTGTGAAAAAGCACCTCTGTAAACCCTGTAGTTGCCTGCAAGCGAACCTGTGTGGGACTCAGCTGCCTCCGAACCTTTCTCTGTTTTACCGGCCTTCAAAACCACCACAGGCATTTCTTTGCTTATCTCCCTTGTTTTCTCCAGGAAGTTCCTTCCGTCCTTCGCACCTTCCATGTAGACGGCGACAGCGTCCGTGTTCTCATCTTTTTCAAGATATTCAATGAGCTCGGTTTCGGAAACATCCAGCTGGTTACCGTAACTGACGAACTTGGATATACCCACGCCTTCACTGGCAGCCCTGTCCAGAACAGCTGAACCCACAGCCCCGCTCTGACTTATAAGCGCTATGCCTCCTTTTGAAGGCTCCTCTATCTTGTATCCCGGCAGAAACATCGAATCAATACCTGAGTGTCCGTCCCAGATACCTAGACAGTTCGGACCTATCATCCTGGTACTGGAGTCCTCGAGGTAGCCTTCGAGCTCCTCCTGCAGTTCCTCTCCTCGTTCACCTATCTCCTCGTAACCCGAGGTAAGCATAGTGATTGTTGGAACCTCAAGCTCGACACACTGCTTGACTACCTTGTTGGCTATCTTCGCAGGTACGGCTATCACAACGTTGTCTGGAACCTCCTCTATATTTTCAACCGATTCGTAGCATTCCAGACCATTTATTTCATCGTATTTGGGGTTAACTGGATAGATTTTTCCGTTGAATTTTTCTTCAAGGTTTTTAAGGACCGTGTTGCCGACCTTTCCAACGGTCTTTGATGCACCGACCACTGCCATGCTCTCTGGTTCGAAAAACTCTTCAAGACTCATCTTTATCCCTCCAGCCTCACAAGGGCATCCGCTACCTTGATATCGTTTCCTTCGATGAACAGAGGGTTCACATCAAGCTCTCTGATTTCTTCTTTTTCTCCAAATTCGGCGATCTTTTTCAATACCTCTACCAGGAAATCTTTATCGGTTTTTTCTCCACCTCTCACCCCTTCCAAAAGTTTTTTTGACTCTGTCTCTTCTATCATATCTCGAATATCTTGTTCTGTTACCGGCAGAGGTCTGAAAACTACGTCCTCGAACACCTCCACATGAACTCCTCCAAGCCCGAACATCAGAACCTTTCCGAACTGCGGATCCTGGTTCACACCTGCTATGAACTCGTTTCCCCCGACCTCTTCTTCAACTATTACTCCGTTAATATCGGCGTCTTCCATATTTTTTTTGACGTTTCCCAGTATCTCATCGTATTTCTCTCTGACCTGTTCCATGGTATACGCTTTTTTGATCGCTCCTATGTCCGTCTTGTGTTTAATTTCTTCTGAGTCGATCTTCAAAACTGCGGGCAAACCTGTTTCTTCCGCGTGTTTTTCCGCCTCTATCTTGTTTTCGGCCAGGAAAGTTTTCACGACAGGGATACCTGCTTCTTTCATCTCTTTTTTGGCCTGGCTCTCGGAAAGATCTCCGCCATACTTTTCTCTCAGGTTCATGTTTTATTGTTTGTCAAGAAGGTTAAAACAGTTTCCGGTGTTTTCACAACTTGTCCTTGAGACCGTGGCCCGTGAGCACGCAGACGATTTTTTCGTTCTTATCGAACCTTTCGATGTTTTCTATTATTCCCGCCAGGGCGGCACCGCTGGTGAACTCCACGTAGATACCTTCATCTCTGGCAAGAAGATCTCTTGCATGCCTTGTTTTCCTGTCGCTCACATCGCACGCAAAACCATTTGATTCTCTTACTGCTTCAAGAGCGAATTTTCCATCAAGTGGATCAGCACATGCTATAGCTCCTGCATCGGTTTCGACGTTTCCAACAGGCTCAATTTTTTCTTTATTTTCTTTGAAAGCCTTTGAAACAGTTGAACAGCCTTTTGCCTGGACACCTATCATCTCCGGTACGTTTTCGTCCAGACCTGTTTTTTTGAACTCCTTTACGCCCTTGTACGTTCCATGCATAAGAGTTCCGTTTCCAACAGGCATGACGACCTTGTCGGCTTTTATCTGCTCCGTTATCTCGTGGCCAACCGTTTTCTCTCCTTCTCCCCTGTAGGCGTAGTCGCCCATGAGGTAAAAACCTTTTTCCTTCAAGTCCCATGCTTTTTCTTCAGCCTTGGAGTAATCTCCTTCGATCATCTCTATTTCCGCTCCGTGTCTCTTCATCTGCTCAAGTTTTATCTCAGGAACTTTCTCCGGAACAATTATCTTGATATCCAGGTTAGCTTTTGCAGAATAGGCAGAAAGAGAGGCTCCCATGTTACCTGTGGACGCTACAACCGCTTTTTCGGCACCTCTGTCAAGGGCCTTTCCCACTTCAACAGCTGAACCCCTGTCCTTGAAACTGCCGGAAGGGTTCAGGTTCTCCAGCTTGAAGTACAGGTTCTCGAGACCGAGCTGCTGCGAGATACTTTCTGATTTCAGCAGCGGTGTACCTCCTTCTCCCATCGAGATCAAGTTCCCCTCATTTATGACAGGCAAGAACTCCCTGTACCTCATGTGTCCGAAAATTCTTGAATCAAGAATTTCTCTACTGATTTTACCTCTTATTTTACTGTAATCGTAGCTGATATCCAGGGATCCTCCACAGTCACACCTGTATCTCATTCTTGTGGTCGGGAACTCGCTGCCGCATGAACCGCAGACAAAACTTTTCTCGAACATCTTCAGACCTCTAAATCTTGATGAAAATTATGGCAAACAGATACACTGCCACAAGACTGCCTAAAGAGTAACTGAAAGTGAAAGTTGCTACAAGGACAAGGAAAAATATATGCATATATGCTATGTACTCCGCTCTGCTTTTTTCCTCAAACTCGATCTCGTTTTTCCATGATTCGTAAAGTGCATAAACGAGAGGTACAGCTGCCAGACCGAACGATGCTGAACCAATTTCAGGCAGGACGGTGTAAATAGTCCCGGCAACAACGAGCCCGTAAACGATGATTTTCTGGTTCTCTATTACCTTGTCCGAAAGCGCACCCGAGACAGTGTCAAGAAATCCCTTTATAGATCCTGGTTTTTTCCTGTAAAAGGTCAATAATAGCAGAGCTACAAAAAAGTACCTTGCCGTGTGTGATGACAGCATGAACGTGTTTTCCAGTATTTCCCTAAGGAATTGAAATATCAAGTACAACATATCAAGGTTTTGTGAGTTTACTTATTTGTATCCTTTGGAAACGGTTTTATTTTTCTTTTTACAAGTTGGTTCCATGGACCGTTTCAAAAAAATGATTGGTGAACTGAGAGAGGAAATGAGGCAGAGGGATATCGAAAGAATGATGGTTTCTTCGTCTCCAAACCTTTCCTACCTGACAGGCCTAAAAGACATATCCGGTTTTCTTTTTGTAACGATGGATAAATGGGAGTTTCTGGTATCCAAGTTTTACAGGTACGGCTTCGAAAACGTCTCGAGAGCCAGGGTTTTCTCCGGAAAAGAAGAGATGGCGGATTACGTGAATGAGAAGCTTGAGGAAGGCTTCCTGTGTGACAGGGATATGGACATGGATGTTGAGACCAGCAAAACAGATGTTCTGGAAGAGATGAGAAAGGTCAAAAGAGATTTTGAGATAGATAGACTGAGGGAATCCTGCAGGATAAACGAAAAGGTGTTCAAAAAAGTTGTTGAGAGGTTTGAACCCGGAATGACCGAGTGGGAAGTTGTCAGGGAAATCGATTCAGGTTTCCGCGAACACGGCTGTTACAACTCCTTTGATACGCTGGCGCACGTGAACACACTGAAACCTCACAGAGAGCCCAAAGAAAAAGAGGCTTCAATAGGAGATATCGTACTTGTAGATATGGGTTGCCGTTACAGGAACTACTGCAGCGACATGACCCGGATAATACCCAACGGTATTGAGGGCAGCAGAAAGGACCTTTTCAAAGATGTTCTGGAGATACAGGAATTCGCCCTGAATCTCTTGAAACCTGGTAGGGAGGTATCCGATATTTGCGAAAGGGTTCTGGAAAAAGTGGAGGAAAAAGGCTACTCCCCTTCCAAGAACTTCCTTCACAGCCTTGGTCACGGCATAGGAGTGGAGATACACGAGCCTCCGACAATATCAACAAGTTCGAATCATGTTATTGAAGAAGGAAACGTTTTCACCATAGAGCCGGGACTTTATGTAAAGGATGTAGGAGGAGTGAGAATAGAGGACCAAGTAAGGATTAAAGAAAAGGGCTACGAAGTGCTAAACAGGAGCGATAAACGGCTGGACCGCTTATCCTTCAACTGATTCCTGTTCCTCTCCGCCTGTGTCGACCTGACCAGAAAAGTGCTTTATCACAATAACATCTGAAACAGCATTCACCATGCTGTAGGGCACTATTACTCCTTTTTTACCTCCGACCTTCTTTGAAAGGTACGAGCCTTTTGCAGCATCCACTACAAGCGCTCTTACTTTAAACTTCGGGAGGTTGATTTCGATGTCTCTTGATTTTCCGCAGTAAGATCCTTTAGATGTGAAGACATCTTTTCCAACGAGTTCGGTCATGTCCAGAACGTTTGAATCCATCTCTAATCACGATAAAAAATTCATTTTTTAAGTTTAAATAATTTTATGTCGGCTTTTCACGGGTTTTGTGGTGCTGTTGAATCATTCGGGATAGACATATAAAAAATGGTGGTAAAAAATCAGATGTTGGTACCTGTAGTTTACAGGTATTCATGTCCGGGTCGCATAGCCTGGTTATTGCGGTGGCTTGCTATGAACCTTTTGAACCGGTCTGGTTAGGGTTTGCTGCTTCCAGACTGGTTCAAGAGAAAAGAGGTTCTCAAACAGCCACTGGGCGTACAGCCCACGTGGGTTCAAATCCCACCCCGGACGCTGTTTTCTTGTCTCAAAATGTTTTAACGATCGGTTCCAAAAACAGTTCTATGGAAGAACCAAAGATCTACTTCGCGGCCTCTATAAGAGGAGGAAGGGAACACGTAGAAACATACGGAAAACTGGTTGACCATCTTAAGGAGTTCGGAAACGTTCTCACTGAACACGTGGGAGACAGGAACGTCGAGGAAGAAGAGGATCCGAACACCGACAGAGAGATATTTGAAAGAGATATTGATTGGCTTGTGGATGCCGACATGGTCGTGGCAGAGGTAACCACTCCTTCTCTCGGTGTAGGGTTCGAGATATCAAAAGCTGTCGAGGAAGATATACCGGTTCTCTGCCTTTTCAGACCTGGCGGAAAAAACCTTTCGGCCATGATAAACGGCTGTCCCGATGTGGAGGTTTTCAGGTACAACACTGTTGAAGATGCGCTGGAAGCAACCGAGAGCTTCGTCCGGAAACACACCTCCTAAAACCCCTTTACAGATGTAAAGTTCAAACACTGGTGTTACTTTTTGTCAATAAATCAACTTATAATTGTTGCCTCCCAATAATTATCACACCATAAGGGGGGTACAGATGGAAGAAGAAATAAAGTTCAGCGATGTTGAGGTAGAGGCGGATCCGCAGGGTTATGGAGCCACCGAAATAAACGCATACTCCGCAAAAATTTCTCACGAGCAGCTGGATAAATCAGCTCTTGAACTTGTCAGGGAGGATCTCGGATACGACGGAAAAGAGGAGAAGGACGAGGAGTACCAGGAGCTTCTTGATGAAAAAGTCGGCGATTTTCTAAGGAAATGGCTCAAAGGAGGACATACATCTATTTACTACCAGTCCAACAAGGGCCTGAACTACAAGGTACCTAGACAGACCACCATGTTCATGTGTCAGTTCGACTATTCCAAGTATCTCCAGCAGAGTCTGAGATACACCGAGGCCGATGATTTTATCTCTGCTTTCGAGGGAGACGAAAGAGTGGAAGAACTGTACGAGAGATCGAAAGAGCTCTACAATAAGATGATCTCTGATGATGAGGAAGATATCAAAAAAGAGGACGCTAGGTTTGTACTGCCTCTTGGTACTGCAGCCAAACACATACATCAGAACCTCAACTTTATCTCGCTTGCCAATATATATCGAGAGATAAACAAAGAAAGTTCAAGGATACCTGACATAACAAAAGAAGCTATTGATAAAGGTCTCGAAGCTCTTGAGGAACAGGAACCTATCATGTTTAACAGGAAAAACATAGAAATATATAACGACCATAACGACAAGGGCTACACCGTTACAAACATGTTTTCGGAGACCAATCAAGCTCTAAAAGATATCAAAAATAATGGAAACGGCGCTGTAACCACTTTCTGCGTGGATATAGAAGATTTAGAAAACAGCGAATACAAGGAGTCCTTCCTGAACCTTGGAAACTACGGTGTGATGAAGCCTTCTGTCAAAGGATTTCTCACCTCTATGTCTCTAGCCACATGGCACCAGTTCATGAGGAACGATGCCGTGAAGCAGTCGGTTGAATCAGTATATGATGCCGCGGAAAGAGGAGACATAGTTGTTCCACCCGAAATACAGATTTCGAAATACTTGGAAGATTTTGAAGAACTGTGCGAAAGATCTCTTGATGTCTATGAAGAACTAAGAGAAGAGGCGGGTGACAACGCGATCGAGGTTGTTCCCCATGCTCTTTCCCTGGACGTTGCATTTACAGTGGATTACTACAACTTTGACAGAGGTTTTATCCAGGACAGAAAGCACAAGGGAGCACAGTGGGAGATAAGAGAAATCGCTCAGGAAGTGGACGAAACTATCAGAGTTTTCTAGCTTTTTCGTAAAGGCTGTCCATGACCTCTTCAAGATCTTCATTTATCTTTTCGGGTGTAGTGTGGAACAGCTGACCGTCTGAGGAACCAAGGAGGTATACCTTTTCTTTTTCTTTCTTGTAATCTACCAGGATCGCCTTCTGGAGCATTTCGTCGATCTCAACTTCTAGCTCCGGCATCAGTTCTCTGTTGTAGTTCTTGATGACGTTGTTCTCCTCGTCATACTCGGGGAGACCGAAAAAATCTTTCATCACATATCCTCCTTTTATAAGTATGAGAAAGTTTTATTAGAATTCTTTTATAAATAACTTAAGTGGTACCATGTCAAAAAGTTTTTACTTCTGCACAGTCTGCGAGGACGTACATTATGGAGGAAACCCTCCCGAGGAATGCCCGACATGCATGACAAAGGATGCTTACGAGGAAATAGATGAGGAAGAAGCAAAGGAAAAAATGGGTTTTTGAGCCATGGAAGCTGAAATAAAAGGTATCAAGGACGAGACGCATGATGTGAAGACGTTCAGGCTTGAACCCGAGGAAGAGATAGACTTTGTTCCGGGACAGTTCTGCCTGGTCTCCATAAAGGAAGAAGGTTTCCCCGACGACAGTAAACCTTTCACTTTTTCGTCGTCTCCGGAAAAAGACTTCGTAGAGATGACGGTCAAAAAAGTTGGCGAGTTCACTACAGCTCTACACAGTCTGGAGGAAGGAGATAAACTTGAACTTACCGAGCCAAGAGGCAAAAGCCTGAATTTCGACGAGTCAGTTGATAGAGACATAGTCTTTATTGCAGGAGGTTCCGGCATAACCCCATTCATATCCGCTATAAGATACTCTATAGACAGGGATCTGGATCATAACATGACGCTTTTCTTCTCGAACAGGGAATACAGGGACATCATATATAGAACCGAGCTACGACACATATACGAGGATTATCAAAGGATCAAGGTGGTGAACACTTTAACTCACGAGGAACCGGATCACTGGGACGGAGAGACCGGTCTGATCGACAGGGAGATGATAGAAAAACACGTTGATGATTTAAGGGATAAAATTTGGTACATCTGCGGACCTCCACCCATGATAGATGCCATGGAAGAACTTCTGGAGGATATGGGAGTAGAAGAAACGGATATAAGGTTTGAGAAATGGCAGATACCGGGCAAGCACGACTGAGAAATTTTTTTCTGAGGAAACCCTTGGAAACAGGCGTTGTTCTTTTTAGTTTTGACGACAAAGAAAATTTATGCCCAAGATCGAAGAAGTGGTGGACAGGATAAGGGAACTTGAAACGCTGAGGAGAGACACTGCAGAGTTTCTGAACGATGAAGAAATTGATAGTCTTGTTTCTGGGGTTATGGCCGAGAAAGAATTTATCAAAGACGTTGGATCCATTGAACTTGACAGTTTCAGGGTTTCAGGGGTTGATGGAGGTCTTATAAAGAAGGAGTACGCCGGTATCGATGTTGTTCTTTCGAGAGCTGTCGCGGCTCTGTTCGAGTTTGAGGACGGAAAACTCGAAAACACCGAAAACATACCCGAAAACCTGATGCTTCCGGATGTACAGTACATAGAGTCACCTCTTGATAGAAGAAGTTTTAACCTGTCCAGTTCCTTCATCAGGCTGCACAAGGAGATATCCATCGCGATAGAAGCACTTGAAAGAGATCCGGACATGGTGCTGCTGGATGGTTCCATAATCCCGCAGTACTCCGAAAGGCCTGACAAGGGAACCGAGGCCCGGAAGCTGTACGACGATCTTATCGAGAAATACGAGGAGCTTTTCGAAAAAGTTCTTGATAAAGGTATACTTCTTGCAGGTGTCATCGAAGATTCCAGAAGCAAGAGATTCTGCGAGGAGATAGCGGACCAGGATTTTATATCGGGAGAAAAAGAAAGGGTTCTGAGAAACACCCGGGATACCAACATGCTTGAGTACCTGATGGATAGAGGCGAGAGGACCGGTGTCATGAAGTACGCGAAGGAGTACGAGAAACACGTCGTTCTGAACGACATAGGCGACAAGGCCAAGAGAGTCCGGAACTTCTACCTCAAAACAGTGAGCGATGCCTCACCTGTCAGGATTGATTTCCTCGAGACAGACAGCACCGAAGTAACGGCTGACACCATATCCGAGAGACTGCTACCTCTCTGCAGCTACTCGTCCACTTATGGAATTCCTTCTGTACTTGTGGAAGCTGACAGAAGAGCTAAGCTTTCAGGAGATGACCTTGAAAGGTTCGAATCGAGGCTATCAGTACTTGGGCCGCTACCAGGAATCAAATCACTGAGAAGAAACAACAGACCTTTCTAACTTTTCTTCTTGAAGAAAAGCCACTTGTCATCGCCTGAATAATCGGTTTTAAGCAGAACGTATTTTCCGTTCAGCTTTTCTCCGTCGATCTCAAAAACTATTTTCTCTTCCTTCACGTCGACAGGTTCGAAGCTCCCGCTGTCCCATATCTCAACTGTTCCCTCTCCATAGCCCTCCTCTATCTCTCCCTCGAAGTCGCCGTACTCGATGGGATGATCTTCCACTCTTATGGCAAGTCTTTTGACACCTTCTTCTCTAGGAGGTTTCTTGGGAACTGCCCAGCTCCACAGAACTCCTTCGAACTCGAGCCTGAGATCGTAGTGAAGGTTCGAAGCATCGTGTTTCTGTATCACGTACTTCCTCATCAGGAACCCCCTTCGGATATCTCAACAATTTTTTCAAGATCCTTCACAAGCTGGGGCCTTAGCTTCCGGTTGTATATGGTTGCGGCCGGATGGTACGTGGGCATGTACTTCCTGCCGTTTTTCTCAAATATTTCACCTCTTTTTTCGGATATCTTTGTCTCGTCCAGAACTGTTTTGAGAGCCGAGTTCCCCAGAGGAACGATTATAGAGGGATCTATCTCTTTTAATTGTCTCTCAAGATAGCTTCTGCATTTTTTAACTTCCTTCTTCCTTGGATCCCTGTTTTCCGGTGGCCTGCATTTCACAACGTTGGTAATAAAAATATCTTCTCTTTTCAGACCTGCTTTATCCAGTGTTTCCGTCAGCACATCACCCGCTTTGCCCACGAAAGGTCTTCCGGATTCGTCCTCGTTTTTTCCGGGTGCTTCACCTATGATAACTATCTCGGCATCACTGTTCCCCTCTCCCGGTACAGTGTTGGTCCTGTTTTCCGAAAGTACGCATCTTGTGCAGCCTGAAATCTCTTTTTTTATCGACCGGATTTCTTCCTCTGTCATGAAACCTTGTTTCGGGTCGAAACTTAAACAAGTCACTGTTCAAAACATATGAACTCTCATCTTCCTAAAACTTGGAAACCTTTATAAAATTAGTAAGGGGTATTTGTTTTGAAGCGGCGTTTGTCGCTGACCGACACACAGAAAAATTCAATGAGTGGTAACTATGGTAACCGTATACGACGTAAATGCAAATGAATTAATTGAAAAAGCTGCAGGACACCTTGAAGAAAAAATCGAAGAAGTAGAACAGCCTGAATGGAGCTACTTCGTTAAGACAGGTGTCAGCAGGGAAAGAAACCCTCAACAGGACAACTGGTGGTACATCAGAGCCGCTGCTGTTCTTAGACAGGTCTACATGAATGGACCTCTTGGAGTTGAAAAGCTTAGAACCGTCTACGGTTCGAGAAAGAGAAGAGGTTCAAAAACTGAGCACTTCTACAAGGCTTCTGGAAAAGTCATCAGGACAGTTCTCCAGCAGCTCGGAGAAGCAGGTCTTGTAGAACTTGAAGAAGGAGAGGGAAGAAAGATAACGCCCGAGGGACAGAGCCTCTTGGACAACCTTTCCCTAGAGGTGCACGAGAACTAGTTTTTTACCTGAGGTGATCGAAAATGTCCGAGGACGAGCTCGAAAAACTCAAGAGAGAGAAGATGAAAAAAGCACAGAGAGGTAATAACCAGTCAAGGGAGATGCAGGAACAGCAGGCCAGGAAGAGATTGAAAAAGATCGCATCTCAGATACTGACTGATGAGGCAAGATCCAGACTTGGCAATATCAGAGTGGCGAACCCCGATATGGCCTCCACAATCGAGCTCAGGCTTGTCCAGCTCCACAAGATGGGGAGCATAAACGGCAAGATAACGGACGATCAGCTGAAAAACATGCTGAAGAAACTTCAGGAAAACAAGGATTCGACAAATATTAAATACTGAACTATTAAGGTGAAAATGTTATGTCTTCAAGAAAAGGAAGAGGAAAGAAAAAAAGATTGACCGCAGCAAACAACAGAGCAAGATCCGCTCCTAGATGGGTTGATATAAAGAAATTTGGCCTCAAGAGAGCCATGACCCGTAACGTGAAAGGTATCAGAAGCCGACACTGGAGGAGTGGAGATACTGACGAGTAAAGGTGATAAAAAATGGATAACACCAGGATTAACATTTCGAAGGCCAGAGCAGCTCCAAGGAAGAAAAGAGCTGGCAAGGCCGTGAGGATTCTCAAGAAAGAAGTTGCCAGAAAAACAGACTTTGACGATATCAGGGTCAGCAACGGTCTAAACGAAAAGATCTGGGAAAACGGAGGAAAACCTCCAAAAACAGTTGATGTGCAGTTCCTGGAAGAAGAAGATCACCTTCTTGTGGGGCTCGCAGAAGCGGATCTTGAGAAAACAACAGAAGAAACAGTTGAAGAAGAACAGCAGACGGATCAGGAACCGGAAGAAGAGGAATCTACAGAGGATGAAACCTACGACATACCTGAAGACGTAGTTGAAGTCCTTGAAGAAGGAACGATCTCAGAAGGAAAAGAAGCCGTCAAAGAGATGAACAAAGCAGACTTCGAAAAACTTCTAAACTTTGAGGAAGCCCACCAGAACAGAAAAGGAATGAAGAAGTTCTTGAGAAGTAACATGAGGTAATTAGATGCCTGAAGACCACATGTTCTTCTCGGATTACCAGGGCGACATAAACCTTGGTTTTCATGGAGTAGTTTCGGAAGAATATGCACTATTGGCGCCCGAATTCAAGAGATCAGAAGTTTTTCAGGTGGACAAAACGGTTGAAGGTCTGAGGATATCCAACACGGACCTGATAGGTCTTTTCTCAGCAGGAAATTCAAGAGGCATACTGGTCCCGGATATAATATCTCAGCACGAGAAACAGGTTCTTGAGGAAAACAGTATTCCCTACCTCGTTATCGAATCCGGCTACACTGCTTTTGGAAACATGGTGCTGGTAAATGATAACGGATGTCTGATCTCCGAGAATTTGGAAGATCACAGAGAGGACATATCCGATTTTCTGGATGTTCCTGTCGAAACAGGCACTATCGCTGGGACAGGGATGGTTGGATCCGCAGGGTTCGCAACCGGTAGAGGCCTTATTCTGCACCGTGAAGCATCGGAGGAAGAACTTTCCAAGGCTGAAAGCGTTCTTGGTGTTGAAGGAGATATTGGAACGGTTAACTTCGGTTCTCCTTACGTGGGTACAGGAATACTTGGAAATTCAGAAAAAATCATGGTAGGCAACAACACTACAGGACCCGAGACAGCCAGGATAGACAAGGCTCTCGGTTTTCTGGACTGAACTAGTTTTTCTTCTCTTCTTTTTTACCGTTCTTGTACGTCAATGTCCTGTGAGGATAAGGAATATCTATTCCTTCCTCAGTAAACCTCTTTTTGAAGGCTTCTCTCAGATCTCTTGCAGCTTCCCAGGCATCCCCTCTTGTTTTACCCCATATAAAAGCCTTCATGATTATAGCGGAATCGCCCACCTCGGAGATAAACACCCTGCATTCCTCATTGATCGCCTGCTCGTTTTTACTAATTTCGTCCATCATAAGCTCTCTAGCCGTGTCTATGTCTGATTCGTAGCTTATACCTATTTCGACATCGAACCTTGATTTTTTGCTTCTTATTGAATGATTAATGAGTGATTCGTTTATGATATTTGAATTAGGTATTATTACACGATCGTTTTGAGGTGTCTTGATTATTGTGTGACCCATCGTTATATCCTCGACCTCGCCGTATTTTTCGCCCGTGGTCAGGTTATCACCTATCCTGAAAGGCTGGTATACAGCGATCAAAACACCTGAAATCAGGTTGGATATGGTTTCCTGGGCTGCAAGCCCCAGAACTATCCCTAGAAAACCTGCCGAAGCAAAAAGGGTGATGGATATCGTTCTAAGTTCAGGAACGGTGTATATTGCTGCGGAAATACCGATTATGTATATTAATAATCCTACAACTTTTTTGACTAGTTTTACGGATAGCTGATTGATCTCCATTTTTTTCGATTTTTTCCTCTGGAAGTAGTTTTCGACAACAGAATACGAGATTTTAGCCGCGTACCTAGTAATAATTAGAATAAGAATAAACTTCAGGAGGAGAATTATCTCTCCCCTGTAAAATGTAAAAAATTGGATCGCCCTATTCAGCACTTAAATCATCACAGTTAGCCGTAGTAGTACTCGTCGTCTTCCATGTTCTCCGGTTCCTCGGCTTGTGTTTCCCCAGGGTTATCAACAGGTTCTTCCTCCTGTGTTTCATAGGTTTCTTCCGTGTTTTCTGTTTCTTCTTCTGTTTCGTTTTCTGGTTCCTCGGCTTGTGTTTCCTCAATGTCTTCTACGGGTTCTTCTGTTTCTTCTTCCGGTTCTTCGTCTTCTTCCTCTACATCTCTGTCGACTACTTTCGCAAACGCAAACTTGCTTCCGACGTTTTCTACCTCTATTTCGACAGTTTCTCCTACTTCTGTTTCAGGAACAAATATTACAAAACCGTCAATCCTTGCTATACCGTCTCCTTTAGAACCCATGTCTTCGATGGTTACTACAACTTCGTCACCCTCGTCAACGGGCTGTCCAAAATCTATATCTTCGCTCATAAATAAAACACCTTTTATGTGAAAGAATTTGTTGTCCTATTTAATAAATTTGTTCGAACAAATCATCTTCGGTTTTAAGGGAAAGAGGTTTATTACTTGATTTTAATTTCTTTGATATGGCTGATGAATGTATTTTCTGTCAGCTTCTTGCAAACCCCGATCAAACGCTGACGGTGCACGAAACAGATGATTTCAGGGCCTGGCTGGACATAAATCCCAGGGCCAAGGGACATACCATGGTGGTTCCAAAGGACCATCTTAAATCTGCAGAAGAACTGGGAGGAAAGCTCAAAGATATGTTTGATGTAGCAAGGATAGTTGGAGAGAAAGCTGTGAACGGTCTTGGAGCGGACGGTTATTCTATAGTTGTCAACAATGGCGAGGCAGCCGGCCAGATGATGGATCATTTTTACATGATAGTTTTTCCAAGGTTTTCTGACGAGGAGAGTTCCGGTACTCCCACAGGCGCTATTTTCAGACCGAAGGAGGACCTGGACGAGAACGATTTAAGGGATTTCATGGCAAAGATGGAGTCCGCTAGTTTCAATGACCATTCGGGGGGTTCACCTCCTCCTGAGATGAGAAGAGATTACAGCAGCGATGAAGAAGAATCGAATATTGAGAAAAAAGAAGAATCAAAGTCTGGAAGTGATGTCAGGAAGGGAAACGCCGAGTTCAGGTAATCACATCTCCACAAGTTCGTATTCTCTCTGCCCCATTCCAAGTTTTTCCGCGTGTTTTATCTGCTCCGTGTAGTTGATCCTGCTGTCAAAACCTTTTTCCTCCACAAGGTCAACAGCAGCCTGATCTATGGCTACAGGATCTTCCGATACAAGAACACCTATGTCTTCAATGGTTTTCTCCTGTTTTCTGTTTGTGCAGTCACAGTCCTTTGTTACGTTCACAAGAAAGGTTACGAAGTAGGTTTTCTTGTTTTTCAGGGCTCCCCTTGCATACTCCGCAATCTTTTCCTGGAGACCTATTGCGGAGGAATCTCCCCACGGGATCTTGACGGCTCCCTCTGGACACACAGATATACACTTGCCGCACCCTACACAGACATCGTGATCTATTTCAGCGTGTCCGTTCACTGTTATGGCGTCCTCGGGACAGTTAACTTTACAGGTTCCGCATGCAGTACACCTTGATCGGTTCACCTTTAGGTTGAAGGCGTTGTGCATCTCTAGCTTTCCTCCTTTGGATCCAAGACCCATTCCCACGTTCTTGAGAGCTCCTCCTATTCCGTTAGCGACATGTCCGGTGAAATGAGTTACTGCAAGCATTGAATCGTATTCTGCTATTTTTTCCCCTATTTTTACAGTTTCAAAGTGCTTCCCGTTTTCTAAAGGTATATTTATATCTTCTCTGCCGTCCTGACCATCCGCTATAACTATCTTCCCGAAATCGAATCCGTTGTCCCTGGCAACTTCTCTGTGTGTGTCTGCGAATGCTCTATCACCCTTGTACAAAACAGTGCAGTCTGTAAGACATTTTTTATCGGTTTCGAGACTTTCGTATATCGGTTCCACCCATTCGGGCTTCAGATGCGTGTCGCTTCGTCTCTCGCCGAAGTGGAGTTTTAAAGCTACACTGTCGTCCTCGGAAAATTTTTTCCCGGTCTTTTCCGAGATTTTTTTCGCGATTTTTTCGGTGTCTTCCTCTTTTTCCACGCTGTAAAGAAAAACTTTTGACATAAGATAAAATGTGAAATCCAACTGATAAATTTCTTTGGAATTCGATAAATGAATTACAGAAATACCTTGGAGAACAAGTTTCCAGGGTTTATCGACAGGTTTTTGATATATAAATTTTGAGTTACAAGTAGGGTTTCATGGAAAAACAGACAAAACTTTTCACGGCAGCGGCTTTGATTTTGATAGTTTTAGGTGTAGCTTCAACAACTTTCATGGGAGAAGAAACATCAGAAACAGAAGTAGTGGCATCTTTTTATCCTTTTTACGATATAACCCAGCAAATAGCTGGTGATTCAATAGATGTTGAGCCTCTGGTTCCTCCGGGTACTGAACCGCACTCGTTTGAGCTTTCGCCGAGTGACCGGATACAGGTAGAGGAGGCCGAGGTTTTTGTAGCTACAGGTGTTTCATTTGAACAGTGGGAGGAAGAAGTAATCGAAACCACTGATGTAACTGTTGTTGATTCTTCAGAGGGTATCGAACTTCTGGAAGCCGAACACGAACACAGCCACGACCATGGTCATGAAGATCACCATGATGAATCAAATGATGGACACGGGCATGAAGATGAGGACGATCACCACGACCATCACTATGGTGATTACGACACGCATTATTGGGTATCTCCCCTTAACGCTATAGAGATAGCTGAAAACATAAGAGACTCTCTTGTGGAGGAGTTTCCGGAAGAAAGAGAAGTTATAGAGTCGAATACTGAGGATTTCATTGAGGACATGGAGGAGCTTGACAGCGATTTCAGTTCTGGGCTTGATGGATGCGAGAAAGACACAATTGTTACCGCTCACGCGGCATTTGCGTATCTGGGAGAGGAATACGGATTTAGCCAGGTACCTATACATGGGATATCCGCTCTTTCTGAACCCACTCCTGGACAGATAGAGGAAATAATCGACACTACAAGGGAGGAAGAACTGGACTACATTTTCTACGAGGAACTTGTTGACCCAAGAGTAGCCGAAAACATAGCTGAAGAAGCCGGTGTAGAAACACTTGTACTTAATCCGGTTGCGGGTTCAGTAAACGGGTTGGAAGGATACGTACCTATAATGGAGCAGAACCTGGAAAACTTGGAGATCGCACTGGGTTGTCAAAACGATGAAAGCAGTTGAAGTGGAAAACGTTTCTTTTTCATACGAAGACACTGTGGTTCTTGAAGACGTTACTCTGGAGATAGATGACGGTGGATTCGTTGGTATAGTAGGGCCCAACGGATCAGGAAAGACCACGCTTGTGAAAAACATCCTCGGGGTTCTGAAGCCT
>JALDAE010000020.1 GCA_022729335.1 Candidatus Nanoanaerosalina halalkaliphila | reverse complement strand
GGAGAATTTGGCGTCTATAGGAAGTTTTGAGCAACTTTGGTCCAACCGTGCCACCAGACTATTGCTTATATTCTTTTTTGTAAATCTAGGAAGCTCTATAGCAACTTTCGTTGGTGCAGGATCTCTTGCCAGCATTGTAGGGGTTATATAGCTTAGTCGTATTCTCTCCAGGTGTTACCACAATTCGTGCATTTGAAGAAACGAGTCTTTGGCTCATCAGCAGCTCTTGTCTGTTCCATCCACCAGTGTGCCTTGTCATTTCCACATTCGCCACACTTTGCGTCTGTTACAGGAAGGCTTTCATCATCGTTTTCACCGATCATCGATTTTTCTACATCTTCGTTTTTCTCAGTTATCTCAAGCTCCATTCCGTCTTTTGTATATTTTTTTCCACAGTTGCGACACTTGAAACTTGTTTCTCCTTCCTCTTTTTCGGGTACCAGTATACCCCCACATTCATCACAGAACTCCATTTCAATCTCCTCTTAACTGCTTTTCCAATTTCAACACTTATTTTTTATAAATCTATGTATTTCTACAGGATTGAATCACACATGTATTGGATGTCCGGATCCTGGGATCCCATTATATTGTCGAAAAGTATACAGGTAGGAACCAGTTTGGTATAACCTAGATTAGGTAAAACGATGAAAGCACTGCCCAGTACTTGATCTTCTCTAATATCTTCTTCTATTTTTACCAGCCTTTCGTTTGGATTACAACCATTTGTTTTTTGTCTGTGTTCTCCTCCAGGCCTTACACAGTATCTTACCTGTCCCTGACTATTATCTCCCATTGTTTCAAGTGAGGTCTCGTTTCTTGAGATCACTCTGTGAATCATAGGAGGCATATTCTGGTTCAGCTCTTCGTCCTTGCTCTCAAAAACAATTACATCACCTTTCTCCCTTCCTGCCTCTATATCATCGAATTCAGCACCTCGAACAAGTACAACATCGCCTATATTTATACCCATCTCTGTTGTAAAGAGAGAAGTGATTCCTTTATCTTCGTCCTCATTAATAGTGCTCAATCTTCCAAACCTGCCTGGGTGGCTGTGCTCCATTGAGTCAGAAACTACAGTAACAAAAGGCGTCCCAGTATCTAGCAGTATTCCTGTAGTCTGGTAAAGTGAAACAGCAAGTAGAAAAGCAACTATGATAAAGAAAAAACCGTTTTTTATTTCTTCTTTGTTTTCCGCCAATTTTGATACCTCCTTAAATGTTTTTAGCTATAAGATGTGCAGTCCTCAAGGGTTCAGGAGTTGTTCCCGAATAGGTAGTGGCCTTCAGGATATCTTTGACTTGTTCTTTATTTAAACCTCGACTCTGATAAAAAATGTTTTTGTCATTGAAATTTAATTCGTTTATCTCTCCGGCTTTTTCAACAAGTCTTTTTCTTTTTTTCTGCTCTGAAGTATTTTCCAGAGCTTTAAACATTTTTTTCTTTGAAGGCTTGTCCTTTGTCAGGGCCAGAACGGGTTTCTCTGTTTCTTCGCATAGGCGATCCATGTCAACTATGTTCATTCCTCCGAACGTTATACCGTCCAGCAGAATCACTCTGACCTGTTCCTGGTGTTTTGAGTTAATCAGCATCTTGGCGATTTTTTCGGTTACATCCATCCCGTCAACATTAATTTGTGTACTTAAAACATCTATAAGCCTATATGAACCTCTAAATACACACCCTACAAGCCCTGTGGTATTCTGAGAGAACTCAAAAGGCGCGTCATCTATCCCTACTGTTCTAATCTCTCTTTTTACTTTTTTCATGTATCAGGAATCGAACTCTTCTTTAAAATTGTCTAAATCTTCTTTTATATCGCTAATAGACTCTTTTAAATTCTCTTCCAAATCATCAGTTTCTATAACTAGGTTTGAACCTCCTAGGTAGGGATGGCCTTCATCGTATCCGGTGTCTATTCCTGAATCCCACATATATTTTCGCAAAAGAGACATTATAGTGTGGTGCTTCTTCTCGGTTTTCAGAATCTTTTTTCCTCCTTCTTCCTCTTCAATTTTTACTTCCATCATTCCACCTTTTGTTCCTTAAAATAATAAAGGTCAACCTTTACATCCTTTTCTTCTTTTTCATGGAAAGACATTTTTCCCGGGATACCGAAATCATATGTTTTCAAGATTCTTGTGTTAAATTTATGAAAGTTAGCAAATTTAGTCAAGAACTCTCTTGTCTCCTGTTTTTTGTTATTTGAGGAATGTAAAAGTGCAAAAACCTCTTTGCTGATATTGAAAGCTTTTTTCAAGAATTTTAGGTTGTTGTTTTCTTCCTGTAAACCGAATGGCGGGTTCATAACCACCTTGTCAACCTTTCTGTTGAAATGTTCTACATCTTTTTCGTGTATGGTTATATCAAGATCTTTTCCTGTCTCCACCTTGATACTGCCAATATTCATCCTCATTGTTTCTACTGCTTTGCTGTCTTTTTCCACTGAATGGACCTCAAAACCGTTCAGTGCTGCAGCTATAGAAAGCATCCCTGTTCCACTACCTAAATCAGCTATAACAGTCTTTCCATCACTGTCAAGTAAGACTATGTTTAAAATATCAGATGCTATACCCGGAGGTGTTGAGTACTGCTCAAGTTCGGGCCTCGGATCTTTGAATCCCTTTAAATCTGTAAGAAGAATCTCTACTTTTTTCTTTTTCATCTTTCCATATCTCTCAGTTTCTGGATGATGAATTGCTTTTCCGCTCTACCCAGTTCTTCTGAAACTTCATCGATTTCCAGGTAGTCCTCTATTAAGAACTCCTCTATGCCGGCCTCGACCATCTTGACAAGTAGCTCTCTTTCAGGATACCTGTTTACAAGTGCTTTGACGTTTTTCGAGTTCTCGGATACAAAATCAACAAACTTTTTCACGCCTTCGGTATCCAGATCGCTGGAAACGTTATCAAGATCTATCAAAACATTTATACGTTCATTTAATCTGAACGCGTCACTTTTGTTCTTTATTAGGAAATAATCATCGTTTTCAACATCTTCCAGGTTGTGAAATAGTTTTTGATAACCTTTTTCTGTCTTAATAAGTTTTTCTCCGTATACTGAGGATTCAAATATTTTTTCCCCTTTCCTAAATATTTTTGAACTCGTGAAACTTTTTGAAACTGATTTATCTTCTTCTAGTGCTGGTTCTTCTTCTACAAATGACTCTTTTCTGTAAATTTCTCCATTTGAGCAGTTCATCACTACTTCCTCATTCTCTGAAAGCTTTTCCATCGCATTCTTGGTTCTGACAATCGCAGGAAAATCGAGCTCCTCACATAAAACTGACAGGTAAGAGCTTCTGCCACCTTTCTCAGTTATTATGCCGATGTTTTCCTCGACAAGATGTATTTTTCCTATACCTGAATTATCTGAGACCAGAATACTGTCGCTTGCATTGGATCTGTCACTGTAAATCAATTTTGTGCTTCCCCTTACTGTCTCTTTGCCTACTGGAGTTCCCTCCAGAATTTTTTCACCTGAATTCTCTTCCTTTCTTTCCTCTAACCTGGCCAATTTCTTAACACAGAATATGTATATCCTATTTTTTTTGATGCCGAAATCAACTTTAACAGGGTTACCCAGTTTTCTTTCGATTTTTAGAGAAGTGTTTACTATCTTTGAGAATTTATCAGTGCTTAAAGATCTTCTTGAACGTTTTTCCTTGGAAACCGAGTTTTTATTTATTTTTCCTGTTGCGGGATTCTTCGAGTACTTCTGTTTTTTATCCACTACATCTTTATTTACAACTTTGCCGGTGTCTCTCTCAACTTCGAACCTGTCAGGAATAATATCTCCTTTTTTAAGACCTATTCCGAGCCCGTAGGCAGATTCCATCTCCAGAAGTTTCTTGTTCGAAGGGTTTCTGGTGTATACAGTACCGGATTTTTCGGTTTCAACCATCTTCTGAACAATAAGGGCAAGACTTCCGTCCTCTATGCCTTTTTTTGATCTGTAGAAAATTGCTTCGGGACTAAAATAACGTTTCCAGATTTTTTTTATAGAATTTTCCAGTGATTTTTTGCTGCTTACACCTACTTCAGGTTCGTAGATATTTCTTTCATTTTTATCTGTAGGAGATACTTTTATTACAACGTTTTCATATGTTCTTTGATTCCCTACCAGATCAATTGCTTTTTTTCCTGCTTCCCTTACTTTTTTGCTTACATTGATCTCCGAATAAGTTTCTTTGATTTCCTCTATAATTTTTTCAGGTATTTCCTTCTCTGAAATAACCTCTTTTATTGATTCGCTTGCTCTTCTAGCTGATTTGAAATCATTAACATTACCAAGTTCTCTCTGTATTTCGTTATTGATTCTGTGATATTCTTTGTAATCTTCAAAGGCTTTAGATGTTATCACAAAACCTTTTGGCACATTTATGTTAGAATCAGAGATTATTGACAGATTCTTGGCTTTCCAACCCACCAGTTTCGACTCTTCTTCATCAATATCTTTAAGCCATCTGATCATTACTAGAACTCAATTTATGGATGAAATGATAAATAAGTTGGACTGCTCAGAGCTATTTATAAAAACTATTTCACATAAACTCTGAAGCTGACCGGAATCTTCATTCCTGCTCTCTCTGCAGCTTTCTTTGCTGCCTGGATATTGTCTTCAGTTGTGTTGATCTCAAGTATTTCCTGATTCTTGTCCACGATTGCAGCCCTTCCGATAGATCTTCCGAAAGGCTTTCTCATACCTTCGTAATAACGGTCTGCCTGTGCTACACCTGCAAGAGGGTGGTGTCTTAGAACGTGGTGTGGGTAGGGCTTGATTTTCATGTAATAATCCTCTCTACCAACTTCTTTTGTGAGATGTGAGTTAGCAGCTACTCTTGCTGATTCCAGTGCATTACTTCTTATGCAGCATTCTTTCTCCACTGTTAGAACTACTTTTTCGTCGAAATCTTTCTCCTTTGCTCCCATATCAAAAATCGAGATTTTTGGAGCTGGAGCTCCTGTAATATAGTTGTCTTTGTCCTTCTTCTGGGACATCCTCGTGTAAGGCTGTCCTGGAACGTCCCTGTATATTCTTCCTGGTCTTAGTGACATGAATATTACCCTATGAAAAAGTGGTAGCTAACTTTTATAATGGTTTCTTCTTCACCTTACCAGATTCTGGAAAATCTCGAAGGTGTTCCTCCCATCGAAAGCATCGCCTCCTCCCATAGGAAATGCCTTCATAAGTCCCAGGTAAGATGAAGCGTCTTCTTCCTGGTCTTCCCAGTATGGTTTGAGATCTTTTTCGATGCCTTCAAGGGATTCTTGGCTGTTTCCTGCTCCACAGGTGTTTCCTACTCCTATTATCAGTAGCTTTCCTTCCGAGTTCCTTATCTCGTCCTTGAGTATGTTGACCGCTTCTTCACGCGCATCCCATATCTTTTTGTGCATGGGCTTTGATGCCTGAGGACCGCTCTGTTTTACTATGAATCCTTCAAGAGGAATTTCGTTATTCATTGCGGCTTCCTCTATCTTTGATTTTTCCACTCCGGGCCCTCCCATCATGACACCTACTCCATCAACGATTGTACCTGTTTCTTCTCCCTCGAAACGCATCCCTGCATCAACTGTGATTATCTTTTCTATATCGTGCTCATCTGCAACGCTCTCAACTGCATTTCCGTACTTGCCCAGTCGTGCGCCAGGCCCTTTGCTTTTCATTACGATGTATTCGCTGTCATCAATGCTTTCCTCTGAAACTATTATGTCTTCGGCAGCTTCTTCGACTGATTCCTCGTTTTCAATCATTGACGCCGCTATGATAGGACCTATTGTGTCCCCTATCGGAATTTCATTTACAAAAGCTTCAGTTGCACCTTTCTGTGCTTCTGAGAGCTCCCTGTAAACAGGCAGAACCATGCCTATCATGTTCCCTAGCTGGTAGTTTCTTGTTTCTTCTATAATCTCTTTGAAATGCCTTAGAATAACATATATCTGGTGAGATCCGTAAACTCCTTTGAACGCCATTGAGTTATTGGCGAGTTCTTCTTCGCCCATTTCAGGATTCAATGATTTAACGAAGTCTTTCATTTTGTCCTCTGAACTGTCCAGGACATGCTCCATCTTGTTGAAAAGTCCTGCAGGATCCATGCTTGCAGGCGGGGAAACCACCATGTTTTTCATGGGCTCAAGGCTTTTTTTCATTTCTTTAGTAGGTTTACCAGCTACGTTTTTCAGAAACATAGTTTCGGCCTGTTGTGAATTTTCTTTAATATCTTCTAAGGCTGCTTTTAGTTTGTAAATCGCTTGAAAACTTATAAGCCGTGGTAAAAGCGCAAAAAATAGGATCATTATACCTATGCTTATAAGTACCTGTAATGGACTAAAGTCTCCGGTTAGTGCTCCTATCATAATTTATCCACCTTTTTTGAGATTTTTATCTACTTTCTTGAAAAAACCGATCAGAGTGTTCGCCTCTTTTTTGTCCAGAAATGATCTACCGATAAAATTGTTGAGACACTGCATAATCCTATCGGTTTCCTCCTCTGAATATTCTAAATTGCCGGCCATACTTTTAAAAATTTGTTTCAGATATTTTTTTTCGCCTCTGCTGCTTGCTTCGCGCTTATCGACTTTTTTGCTTCTGTATATCTCATAAAAAATAACTCCTGCCGCATGAGTGATATTCATAACAGGGTAGTTGTCGGAGGTAGGCACTTTTACTACCATGTCACATAGGGATAGCTCATCATTGGTCAGGCCTTTCGATTCCCTTCCCAGCACAACACCTATATCCCCATCTATCTCGCCGGCGCGCTCCGCCATTTCTCTAACATCGAAAGTGTTTCTTAATACATTCGCAGAAGAATCTGCCTCAAGGCCTGTTGTACCGATACCGAAGTCGACCTTTTCAAGCGCCTCTTCTAGCGTATCAACTATTTTTACGTTTTCAAGGATTTTCTGTGCGTGTACCGCCCGAGTTTTTGCCTTTTCACCTATATTTACATCTGGATTTACCAGTATAAGTTTTTTGAAATCGAAATTTGCCATTGTTCTTGCTAGGAAACCAAGGTTTCCCTCTATTTCGGGCTCCACGACTATGCACTTGTCCATCTTTACACCTTTTTTTGTTCTCATTAAATCAGTGGCTCACAAATCATTTTATATCTGTGAGAACAACTTTTTCATAGGTATTATTATGGAAACAAAGGTAATTTCTGCAGTACTTTTAACGCTTTTAGTAATAGCTGTTGGTATGGATGTGTACGGTATGAACATAGGGGATATTACAGGTGGTCTGGAGTACTTTGATGATATAGGAGGATTATTTGGTCGTGTTAGAACAGATGGTGAACCGGCAGGAACTACAAATGTTACAGTCAACATTGATTCTTACACGAACCTATCGGATGTACGTCAGACCGGTAGTTTTAAAGAAATAGAAGTTAGAGGTGGCGAAATAGAGACAATTATCGAGAGTTTTTCTATCTCCAGTGAACACATTTATGCATATAATGTGACAGGCACCTTGGAAAAAAGTGGAGAGAACTTCACTGTGGAAGGAAGCACGGATTATATGAGTATTGGAGGTAACGAATTTTCATCCGAAGAACACGGTTCTTTCAACGTTGTATCCGTACCGGACTATATTTTTGTCAGTAATATAGTTAACGCCGATATATATCTACAAGAAGCCTCCGGAAGTGTTTCTGTGGGCGATCAGTACATGGAGTTCAGTGGAACTGAATTTAGTCTGGAAAAGTTTTCAGGCACTTTTGAATCAAGACCAGGAGAAGGAGAACTTGAGCTGGATGGAAATATCACAGAAGGAATGTTTGGGGAGGAAGGTTCGAGAACTAGGTTTGGTGATTATTAGCTGTCAGATTCTTCCAGTATAACCGATTTCTGGTTTTCCTTTGTTTCTTCATTCACTTTTTTTTTATTTTCTTCATCTATTTTTTCATTAAGTTTTTTCCATCCTGACTTTAGAGGGAACAACAGCATACCCAAGATTTTACCTATTATTTTTGCCATTTTTTTGAATACTTTGGATGTCAGGAACAACGTTGTATAAATTATATAGAGTGCTGATCCCATCACCATAAAACCAAGAACGTTTGTTATACTTGTCTCCAGCCCGGTGATGTTTAGATAGTTGAGAAGAACTATGAAAGCTCCGGAAACAATTGAGACAACCAATAAAGTTGTTAAAGTCTTTATCAGTTTGAAACCTATCACAAGAACCAAAACAAGGACTATCAACAGAACAAGGTTTTGAGGTTGTAACAACCTGAAAAGTATGTCAAGTACGTTTACCATGGTAGAGGTTTGTTCTGTTATGAATAAAAGTTTACTGTTCCTCCGGTACTATACTGAGGTAGACAACTACACCTATAATGACAAGTAAGACAAGCGGAATGAAAAGAGCTAGTAATCCCGAACCACCGTTGTCATCACCATTAACGTCTATATCATTTCCGTTGCCGTTTGTATCTCCATTACCATTATCATCTGCTGCGTCTTCTTCTTCCTCTATCATTGTCTCGAGGTTCGAGAAGTCGATCTGTTCATACCGATCCTCTGCTTCTCCGTAGTTTCCATCATCCCAAAGATCCCTGGCTTCATCCAGAGTGTCCTCGATATCCTCTAGTTCATCAAATAAGGAACCTGTATCTGCTCCTGGAGGTAAATCCATTATCTGGTCATCGTAATCATCGATAGAGTCTTGGACTTCATCAAACCTGTCTTCAAGATCCTCTATAATATTTATGGACAGAGTTTCGGTATCACTAGCACTTGTGTTAGAAATTGCTTCGAACTCGATATCATGGTCTCCGGTTGATAGTAAAGAGGTATCAACTGTAAGTTCTCCGGACTCTTCCTCACCTGTTGATATAGATCCTGTTGAATCAGTTATTCCTTCAGGATCACTACTTATGTCTACTGAACTAAAGCTTACGTCCCCCGTGTTTTCTACCTGGTATCCCACGTCTTCTGTTTCTCCCTCTATCATGTCTCCAAGATCTGTTTCATCTAGGGAGAACTCGAGCTCTCCTTCAGGAATAGTCAAGTCAATTTTTGTAGGCAGGTTCAGACTTGTCTCGTTGAACTCGAAGGTTATGTTGCCCTCGTACTCTCCACTGTCCTGAGCATCCAAATCACTATCCAAACCTATATTGATTGTGTCTTCCTCGTTTCCTCCAAGGGTGTGTTCTCCTGATTCGATAATTGGGAACAAATCATCAGTTACCTCGGCACCGTATTCAATGTTCAAATCCTCTTCTCCCTGATTAGAAATATCTATAGGGATTGTTTCGCCTACTGAACTGATTTCTTTATCTATTTCTCCTGTTTCTATACACAGGTTTTCCTCTTCAAACTGGCAAGGAGTTTCAATTGTATGTACCGTGTTTATGGTTTCTGTATATTCTACATCCTCTTTTGCGTCATCAACATCTAACACTATTTCTCCTTCATAAACTCTATCAGGTTCTTTCTCGCTGAAGTTAAGTTCTAACTGTATGCCATCTCCTGAACTCTGCAACTTTCTTTCCTGGCCAGGTGGAGAGTTTTCCACTGTGTAAACGTCTTTGTCAGTTCCTGCTATATCTTCAATGTCTCCACTAAAGCTTACTTCGACATCTCCTTTCAGATCACCGTAGTTTGCAAGTCTTATCTCACCTTTCAGGTTTCTTGGTTCCTCTAGTGTTTTTTCAAGGTTGTATGTGGTCTCATCAAAGACCCCTAGTTCATAATCCACATGGTTAACACGGATATCTGATTCGACAACTTCCACATCCCTAACATCAAAGGTAGAACTTTCTTCGTAAGTTGAACCTGACATGTCCTCTATTTCCACTGTGAAGGAATGTTCTCCAGGATCCGCAGTTCCGGGTACTGTTACTTCATAACTTAAACTGTTATCGTCTATAACTGCATGTTCTTCGATATCTTCTTCTTCAAAAGTGATATCATCCTTCAAATCGCCAAAATCAATATTGATCTCGGTCAAGTTTTCAATTGGATATTCCTCCCCGGAATAAGGTTTTATAGTTCTTATCAAAATATCTTTTGTTTCTCCTGGATCAGGTCTATGCGGAAAGTGCTCAAGTTCTATGCTTGCGGGGTTGATATCCAAAGTTTTAGAAGTTTCGTGGCTTGAATGTTCCTTGATCAGCTCTGCTTCAACTTCAACTTCGTTTTTATTGAAATATTCCGGTATTAAGAATTCTCCTCTCCACCTGTTGTCTTCACGGTAGACTCCTCTTTCATCTAATAGTTCAAGTTCTTTTATTTCATCTGTCTCATCGTTCCTTGCAGTGATAGTGACGTCAACTTCATCAGCCTGATAAAGCGTTTCTTCTATCCAGAAAATCACTTCGGAACCTTTTTCACAGGAATTTACTTCGTCGTTGCAACCGGTACCCACGTGATCGAAATGAGTTATTTCTCCTTCGACACTTCTTTCAACCTCGACAGGTACAGCCGTACCGCCCGTTTCGTAAACAATATTTTGTTGATAATTGGCCTGATGATCACTGGAGGATAACTGAACAACATAAAATGTTTCATCCCTAGAAGGAACTTCGAATTCATAAGTTCCTCCCGACAGCCCATCGATACTGTTTTTGTCATATGTAAATGTATCCCAGTCACCTGCACCTGTTTGAATATCAGGATCCCTTGAGGTTAGAGAACCTTCAAAGACATATTCTCCACTCATGTCTGCGATTTCTTCATAGTTCTCATGGAAGTACTCCTTGTATTCTGTTATTTCGGAATTATAGAAGCTGTCTGTCCCACTTCTTATTAGATTTCTTAACTCTTCATCTTCCAGTTCTCTTGAATAAAACCTGAACTCATCAAGCTTACCTACATAATTGACATCACTCTCGTCTTCTTCATCAAAATCTTCCGATATCGCTTCAAGAAACTCTATATAACCTTTATCAGTACCCAGCTGGGAGGTTTGTTCTTTACTGTCATAATCCAGATTAAAGTTATCTTTTACTGTATAAGGTGAGAATGCATCCTTAAAATGAGATACTGGACCGTATTCGCTGTTTGCAGTTAGTTTAATAGTTATCTCATCTTCTTCTTTTGATATTGATGCCGCAACAAAATTCCATTTGTTTCTTATGATGTTATCGTTGCTTATCTCTACAGTATTTTCGCCTCCCTCTTCATCTTCATTACTGTATACCTCGAATTTTAGGCTATCTCCGTCCTGGATCATACGAAATCCTGTTTTATTATTACTGTCTTCATCCAGATAGGTTTTACCCCAGATTGTGCCTTCGTCAGCATCTTCTTCCGGATTTATCCATCCTGTTATAGTGAACTCGTCGTCTTCACCGTCTTCGTAGTTCGGACCAAGTCCGGGAATATCTATCTCTACATTTGCGCCTCCTGTTACTGATGTTGCTCCACCTTGTTTATGTCTTATTCCATCGGAGGAGATACCGTCATTATTTTCCAGGTTGTCTTCGGCACCGGGGTCGTCCAACCTGAAACGATGCTCTCTATCTTCAGTTACTGTCTGTTCCAGTTCCTCCGGAAATAGTTCAATTGTTTCAACTTCGTCTCTCCCGGCATCCCTGATTTTGACTTTTCTATCTTCTTTTGTAGCTTCCTCTATATCCGCAATAAAGTAACCTTCACTTCCTTCTATATATTCAAGGTTGTGAGAATCACCTTCATAGAGATATTCGAGGTCGCTTGTTCCTTCTGGTATGTATATGCTTTTTTCCTCGTCAGCTATAGCTCCATCAACTATTTGCATAACTAGTACTGTTCTTCCTCCTTCCGCAACTTGGCCAGGATATCTGTGCAGCTCATTTATTTCTGCCCAGCTATCGGCTGATGCGACCGAGACAAGACTGACAAAAATCAAAAATATTAAAAACAATCTCTTCTTCATAATCCTAACATTCTCATCTTTGTATTTAAAATTTGGAACACTTCATAAGCAAAAGTTTCTCCCATTCAACTTTTTTTTCGTTAAGAACAGTGGATTCAAGTCCTTTTTCATCAATTTTGTCTTTGATTGTATCCTCGCCTGAAAGAGAACTGAAAACAAGAATAATTACTCCTTTTTTCTTCAGATATTCGGGAGCAAGATCTAAAAACTCCACTATTTTTTCGTGGCCTTTTTTACCTCCTGCCCATGCCTTTTCTTCCTCTGAAAGATTTTCTTTCTCTACTGGCAGGTATGGAGCATTAAAAAGTATTGCATCGTATTTTTTGGATATCTCATCGAACAAATAGCTTTCAAAGACGTTTAATTTAGCGTTGTTTAATTCTGCGTTTTTTCTGGCATTTTTAATTGATCCGGGATTTACGTCCACCGCATCAACATTACCTCCTTTTTTTGAACATATGATTCCCAGAAAACCGGTTCCCGTTCCCATATCAAGAACATCTTTACCGCTCCATTCCTTGCTGTAAAGATATTCGGCAGCCATGTAAGAATCTTCACGTGGTTCATAGACCTCATTGAAAACTTCGAACTCCAGATCTTTGAAAAATACTTTTCCGATTTTTACCACTCTTTTGTTGACTGTAGAAAAGATCTGTAAATCGGATTTGGTTTTTCAAATCTTGAGGTGAACTCGGGATGTGCCTGTGTACCTATGTAAAATCTGTGGTCTATTTCTATAAATTCAGCAAGAAGACCGTCCTTGGATGTACCAGAAATAATTAATCCATTATCTTCAAGCAAGTCGTGGTAATCAGGGTTGACTTCATAACGATGTCTGTGGCGTTCTTTGATTTTTTCACTTCCATATATGTTAGCCACCTGGCTATTGTTTTTAAGTTTAGCTTCAAATCCGCCAAGTCTCATCGTACCTCCTTTCTTATCTATGCCTTCCTGCTCGGGTAGCTGCTTTACAACCGGATTTTCTGTTCCTTCATCTATCTCAGTGGAGTTAGCATTCTCTATTCCGCAAACGTTTCTGAGATACTCTATCACCATCATCTGAAGCCCGAAACATATCCCAAGAAGCGGAATATTGTTTTCTCTACAGTATTTAGCTGTTTTTATCTTTCCCTCGACTCCTCTTGTCCCGAAACCGCCCGGTATAATGATTCCGTCTTTATCTTTTAATACCTCTGTCCCGTTTTCTTCTATACTTTCGGTATCTATAATCTCTATATCCGGTTTTATGCCTAGATGAGCTCCTGCATGTTTTAATGCTTCTTCAATACTTACGTAAGAATCATCCATATCCGTGTATTTTCCGCATAAACCTATTTTTACTCTTGAAGACGGTTTATTCATTTTTTCAACAAGCTCTCTCCATTTTTCCATATTCCTTTCTTCTGCATCGATTCCTAGTTCCTTTAATACCTGGACATCGGCGCCTTCTTCTCCCAGTATAAGAGGCACTCTGTATATGTTGTCCACATTAGGATTTGATATGACGTTTTCTTTTTTAACGTCACAGAAAAGACTTATTTTTTCTCTTGAACTTTTATCGAGTTTTTCTTCGCTTCTTCCTATTATTATATCTGGTTTTAATCCTAGCGCTCGTAACTGCTTAACGGAATGCTGTGTCGGTTTTGTCTTCTGTTCTCCCACGGTTTCGAGATAGGGTACCAGGGTAAGGTGTATATGGACGGAGTTCTCCTCGTTTCTTAACTGTCTTGTTGCCTCAAGAAATAGCTGGTTTTCCATGTCTCCCACGGTTCCGCCTATTTCGACTATAACAATATCGGATTCTTCTTCCTCAGCTATATCTCTAAACCATTTTTTGACTTCATCTGTTACATGAGGAATCATCTGGACGGTTTTCCCTAGGAAATCGCCGTTTCTTTCTTTCTCTATAACTTTCTTGAATACTTTACCGGATGTTAGGTTCCATCTGAACTTGGTGTTTTTCCCAAGAAACCTTTCGTAGTGTCCGAAATCCATATCCACCTCTCCTCCATCATCCTGTACAAAAACCTCTCCATGTTCAATAGGGTTCATGGTACCCGGATCGACGTTTAGATATCCATCGCATTTGATAGGTGTTACTTTAAGTCCTCGGCTCTGTAAAAGTTTGGCTATAGAAGCAGAAGTTAACCCCTTGCCAAGTCCAGAAAGGACTCCTCCCGTTACAAATATCCATTCCGGCATACCAAAAATTCATACTGGAATGTTTAATACCTTATGATTACTCTACATCAAGGTCTCCATGTTCTTTCCTTATCTTTCCTATGACCTCGCTGAACTTCCAGAAACCTTTTGTCAGGCATTTCTCGC
>JALDAE010000047.1 GCA_022729335.1 Candidatus Nanoanaerosalina halalkaliphila | reverse complement strand
TGCCATTCCTACGGATGCAGAAGTCTTTCCCTTGCCTTTACCGTAGATAAAATGTATCTTTCCGTATTTTGTTTTTGAACTCTCTTCACTGTGTTTCTCACCGGTCTCTTTCATAGAGATATATTGAAGAATTAACCTTTTCAAACTATGAACTTTTTCAAAAAAAGTGATTAAAATGCTTTTAAACAACCTTAACAAAATTTTTCACGGGGACGCATGTCAGACAAAGAAGCCAAAGACTATGTGGCAGTTGACTTCGACAGCCGGAAGAAAAAACTTGGCAGTGCCACAGGTTTCTGGACTTGTTCGGCAGGTGTACTTGTTTTACTCTCCGAATCAACCCTCAATTTTCTGATGCTGGATTTGCTGCGTGCGAGATCTGTTTTCTGGGATATCGGGTCCAAATCAATAAATTTCATTGTTATGATAAGTTTTGCACTGGCTGTTTTCATGACAGTGTTTTTATCAAATATGTTCAGAAACGGAGATCAAAAAATGAGTTACATAATTCTTATGATAGGGGGTTTAATATCTCTAGTGGTTTCTTTACCTTTCTACGGCTCGCTTAACATAGTTCCTTCTCTATCTGTTTATGGATCGTTAACTATTGTTTTAGGAGGCGGAATCGGGACATTTGGAATGTATAAACAAGAGCTAAATTAAATGTTACCTTTAGGTAGTTACTAAACCCAACTTTATAAAAACGGAGGACTACTTTCATTTACGGGTGTTCCAAAAAATGAAAGTGCAAAAAGTTTTCCTACTTCTCCTGATTTTTACTGCTGTTTTTCAGATCGGAGTTTCAGTGAACGATGTCGAAATAAAGATAGATGCTTATGATGTTTATGAACCACTAGATGAGATTAGCTGTGAGGAAGAAGTAGTTTCAGAAAGAGCATCATTAGAACTAGATGTCTCAGGAATCGAAAGTGATACTGAATATGAATTCGAAACGGAAAACGGAAAATTTGAGCTATGTGTGGAATCTGAAGATGAAATCAAGGAATTGGATAGCCTAAAGATTGCAGAGGACAAAGTTTTAGAGGTTTATCCGGTAGGTGAGGGTCAATTGGATACTGAAATAAATATATCGGAGGATGAATCGGTAATAGAGTCCCAGGATCTTGTTTTGGATTTTGGAATCCAGAACGGCATCATAACCAATAAAAAAGGGGAAATACAGGTCGCTCCGGGTACATATGATGAGATGATAAATGTTGAAAATGAAAATATTGTTCTTGAAGGGAACGGAGCAACCCTAAAACCAGAAGGGAATGATACAGTTTTAACAGTAGCTGCAAACAACACCGAAATCTCCGGTTTCAACTTCGAGGGAGATGGAGAACTAGTAGGTCTGAATATCCTAAAACCTGATCAAAGGCTTTCGAATATCAGTATAAACAAAAACAGTTTTGAGGGATTCAAGTTCGGTGTTTTAGGATTATCCTATTCAGAAAATCTGGATGTGGAGGAAAACCGTTTCAATACCTCGAAAGATGATGAATTCAGGGATATAGGTTTGTGGGTGATGGATGGAGAACAGATATCTTTAAACAGAAACCGTTTTCTTGGTGATGGGATAAGTGTTCTGATCGGTCTCAACGATGAAGCCGAAGAATTCTTAGTAGAAGAATCGGATGAGGAATACCTACAAGAGTTTACAAGCTTCCAGGGAAAAATCCGAAGCTATGAAATACATGGAAACAGGTTTGAACCTGAAGGAATGCTAGAGTTAGGTGTTAACGTAGATGGAATACTGGATGTTTCTTACAATTACTGGGGTGATCCGGCCGGACCTGAAAGAGAGATTTTTGATGGTCAAACAGTCGGGGAAGGCCATGAAATCTCTGGTGATTTCCAGTGGCAGCCCTATTTCCCGCATGAACAACATCTTGAATCATTTGAACCTATGCACCGTTCTGAATGGGTAATTGAGAATAACAGAGAAACATGGGAAAGGTACTCCAGCAATACCGACACTCAGAGAAGCGACGATGAGATCATCAACTTATTGAACAGTCAGCTCGAGACAAATTACCCTGGACAGGAAGATATAGAGGAAACAGTAGAACAGAAGATCGGTGACAGAGATGAAAGGATAGACGAACTTGAATCAAGGCTCGAGGAGAAATCAGAGATTATCGATGAGCAGGAAAAACTGATAGAAACAAGAGAGGAAACAATAGAGAACATGTCCGAGAAACTTGAAACTATCGAAGAAAGCCATGAAACCAGAGTTAACCGTATGGAGGATGAATTAAACCAGACTCTCTCCATACTTGAAACAAGAGGGCAGGCAAACATAGTTGAAACACCCACAGGTCGAGCTGTGGAACCTGTAGAAGAAAGAAGTATTTTTTCAAGGATAACATCCTGGTTATTTGATTAGTGACTATCCGAGCATCTGTTCAAGGGGCTCCAATATCTTGTCTATATCATCGACACCCACCAACATTATCATATCAAGGTACCTTTCTTCCTCTATGAAAAGCGTTGTTATATTCACCATGATCTTGGGTATATCGCCGTTTGAACCGGATTCAAGGATCTCCATGATGGTTTCATATGCCAGTGGATCCGCATATTTGTAGGATACTTCGGTGGATTTGATGGAAGCGCCCAGAGAGATGAAATCGTTTATACCCTCAAGGTATTTGACCGCAGCTTCTTTGGAAGGTTTTTCTACCTGGTTCTCGAACTTTTTTCCAAACTCGGTAGATCCAAGCAATTTCCGGATGTGGTCCTCGGAAGACGCAAGTATTATATTTCCATTAACGCCTTCTATGTCATTTTTCACAGTTAGGGGATCTTCAAACCTCTCCGTCAAATCCCTGTAGTAACTCAGAAAGCTTTTTGAATCGATTATATTTACCTCCATCACCTCCATGTTGAACTTCTTTCCGAGTTCTTCTGTTAGAAAAGAAGCTGTCTTGCTGGCTCCTATATTGCATATTTCCTTCAGACCGTCCTTTTCCTGCTGAGTTATTAAGGATGGATCCATGATAAATTTCTCTTTGTGTAACCGTTTTCTGTTTCTATTATTCTTTTATTGGAGGCATTATTTTAGATTTTACATTTTTCCTTTTTATACCAAATTTTTGTAAAGGTTGGTAGCAAGGTATACCTTGAATTATTTTGTTTGAATAAGTTTGTTTAGAATTAAAAATAAATGATAATAAGGTGTTAAAGAAATATATGAGGTGATTTTTTGACCGGTTCTATATCATTTCATTCAATGGATCGGTAACTTTCTCAATTTCATTCAGGCTAAGAACCATGAGCAGATCCAGTATCTTTTCATCACCTATGTAAAGAGAGGTAACGGTCACAAAAAGATTAGTATCTTGATTATTTCGTATAAATTCCTTGACTTTCTGATATATTACCGGTCCTGCGTACTTGTAGGTTGTTTTGAACTCTCCGATATTGATCTGGAGCCCCAAAAAGTTGTTCATGCCCTGGATATACTTGTTCACGGCCTCGTTGAATTCTTCTTTCACATCTTTCTTGAAATCATCTCCTTTCTTTTTTGTTGAAAGCAGGTATCTGATGTTCTCCTCTGAAGAAGAAATTATTATGGATCCCTCTGTACCTTCAAGTGAACTCACAACTGTCAAGGGATTGTCAAAGTTATCCGTGATATCCGAATAAAAATTTATGAAGTCTTGTGGTCTGATAATGTTAGCTTCAGGTACCTCCATTTGAAACTTGTCACCGGTCTTCTCAGTCAGATAAGAAGATGTCTTGCTGGCACCTATGTTGCATATCTCCGCCAGACCGTCTTTCTCCTGTGGTGTAATCAATGAATCATCCATATTTGTAACCTTCCTTGTTTTCTCACCTTTTTTTGTTGTTGCCAAATTTAAAAATGTCGTATTATGAAACCTTGTAAAAAATTGTGAGATTTTATTATAAAAAATTTAGAAACCTTTTTTTAAACCATAGGACAATTTTCTATATTTAGAAACTACTGAAAACTACTTATTATAATATATTATTGCGACCGAAGTTTTCAATAAACTTTTCTGATATATATGGGTCAAATTGTGTTCCCATATTTTCTTTGATTTCCTTGATAGCTTTTTCATGGGACATTGATTCTTTGTATGGTCTATCATTTGTCATTACATCATATGCATCCGTCAGAGATACTATCCTGGACATAAGCGGGATATCTTCTCCCTTCAAACCTTCGGGATAACCGGTGCCGTCCCATCTTTCGTGATGGTACTTGACCTCTTCAGCTATATGTTCAAAATCAGATGTATGCTTCAGCATCTTATAACCGCTTACAGGATGTTCCTTTATTTTCTCCCATTCCTCGTCATTAAGATCTGTTTTCTTATTTAGAATCTTTTCAGGCACATTTATTTTTCCTAGGTCATGCAGTTTTGCTACAAGTGAAAGATTATTTAATTCGGAGTTGGATAACCCAATTTCTGAACCAAGTCTAAGTGACATGTTAACCATTCTTATCTGATGTTCAACAGTTTCATTGATTTTTGTGCTCAGAGTCGCCAGTATGTTTTTTAAAATATTACTCTTTGCATTTTTAGAAACATTCAATTTGTCTCTTGACATTTTTTCATTGGCTTCGCTGATAATTTTATAGATATCTTCGTCAGGAGATTTCCTTGTACTCTTTCCAAAACTAACTGATACAGGCACATCTTCAAAATCGAAACTACCAATTTTCTCTTTCAATCTATTATAAACATTTTCAGCTTCTTTTTCACCTGTTTCCGGTAATATTATGGTATATTCATCTTCTCCCATCCTTGAGATTATATCTTGGTTTCTTGTGTATTTTTTTCAGCTTATTTCCGACCTCTTTCAAAAGTTCATCTCCCATATCAAAACCGTAACTCTTGTTAATTAATTTCAAACCATTTATATCAGCTTTTATTATACTTAATGGATTTTTTTCTCTTTTATCAAGACTCTTGATTTTCTTCTGAAAGAATTTTCTATTATAAAGATCGGTTATATCGTCATGGTGTTTTAGGTGCTCGATTGTCTTTTCTTTTGCTTCTTTTTCTGTTCTGTCTTTTGCAAAAGACAGTTCGAATGTTTTACCATTGTATATCAT
>JALDAE010000021.1 GCA_022729335.1 Candidatus Nanoanaerosalina halalkaliphila | reverse complement strand
TATTCGCCGGATCCGGGCTTTGCCACGAGTTTTTCAACAAACTGTTTCTGCATGAGAAGTACTGATTGTACCTGTTTTTTACCGAGGTACTCTATAATCTCGGACGAAATATAGTAAGGAGGGTTAGAAACACATTTAGTAAAGTTCTCAATGTTTTCCTGGATTTTTAGGAAATCTCCTTCCACAATTTCGACGTTTTTTCCTTTAAACCTTTCCCGTAGTATCTTTGCCAGTTCAGGGTCTTTCTCTACGGTAATCACTTTTTCTACATTTTTAGAAAGCTTCTCTGTAAGGTTTCCTATACCTCCACCTATCTCGAGAACAGTGTCTTCTTTTTCAAGGTCGGCTTCGTCGACCTCTCTGTCAATAGTTTTTTCCGAAACTAGAAAGTGCTGATCGAGATCTGTGTCGGGGTTTACCCCGAGTTCTCTAATCTTTTTTCTATTCATATCTTATTCTCTTGTTCTTGTCCTCGCTTCTTGGAGGCGCGGTAAATATGTATCTCTTGCAACCACCCTTAAGCTCTTTCTTGAGCCTTTTCTTGATCAGTTTCTTTGGATCGGGCAGTAGAGATACTTTTTCTTTAAGATCTTCAAGATCCGAGAACTCCTCTATGTCTCTTTTCTCTATGATCTTCCACATGTGTTTTTTTCCGACATTTGGTAGAAGTTCCAGGGAGTGCTGTCTCGTGCTAATTGGTCCTGCTTTATTGAAAAACTTGACAAATTTTTCATCGTTTTCCTCAATTAGGTCTTCTAAGATGTAGTCAAGTTCTCTGGAAGCATTACCTGTCAGTTCTTCAATTGTAATTCTTCCTTTTATGAATTCAACGTCTTCTCTTTCACCTTCACCTATGTAGACTTCATCACCGGATTTGAGATGCTTTCCTTCTCTGGCAACTAGTTCAAGAAGGTTGAAGTTTTCCTTGCCTATGGCCTGAACTAGTCGATCGTTTTTGCCTCCGGCTTTACCGTGTTTCAAGAAATCTAGTACAATAGCATGCTCATCTCTCATAGGTGACACCAGGTATCTAAATTATTGTTTGTAGGACTTGCATATATCAATTATGTTTTGGACTTCCGAGTCATCAAGTTTGATCCTTTCCTTGCTCAAAATTGTTTTTACCTCTCTTTCGTGAGTCGGCAAAATCTCAAGCAGCTTTATCCTGTGCTTTTCTTTGAGGCTATCAACTTCTTCCAGTTCTTTTTCAAGCTCTTCGAAGCTTTCTGAATCCTTTATTTTTAAGTTCTTTCTAAGGAATTCGAGACTTTCTCTCTGAACGGTATTTAAATTTTCTTCATCGTCTTCTGAAAGGAGATCGAACGCTTCTGAAGGGTTTGTCGTGTTTTTTTCTTGAATCTTCATTTTGATGCCTCCGTTAGATGTGCAGGGTAGACGGTAAGTTTCTTCTTCTTTTTCTGATCCTTTACTTCCACTATGAAGGACTTACCTCTTTTTCCGATGACTTCACCGCTCATTCCGTGGTATTTTGGATCAGGTATTCCCCTGTGAATAGCTGAATCTATCTTGATGTTGACCTTTTCTCCCACTTCAAATTCTTTCAAATGAGAGGTAACTGTTTCTTTATCCCTAGAATGCTTTTTAAGCTTTTTTCTGGTTTTGTTCCTTTGTCCCTTTGTTTTTTGAGCCATATTGATCACCTTGTGTTGGAAAAACTGTTTCGACAACAGTATAATTTATAATCTACAAGAATAATTGTGGAGAACTTTTAAAACCTTGTCTGGTTGGAGTTCTTTTTTCAGACGTTCTCGTATCCCTCCGGTTTTTCTATATCTATTACATCTAACTCCTCGCATACTGTATTTTTGCCAAGTATATTACTAACAGAAGGATTTGTTTTTTCTTTATCGCCTGAAATCAGTTCTTTGATATACAAACCTGCTTCTCCCTTTATCTCCATCTCTAAGGTTGTATCATCAATCTTTTTCCAGTTCAGGTCCAAGACATCTCGTTCTCTGGTCTTTTCTGCTCTTCTGTGGGAAACTCTGGTAGGTGTTTTCTGTTTTATGGTGCCTTTTATTTTCTCCAGGTCGTCCAGTTTATCTTCGTCCAGCTTTTCTTCGGTTTTGACAAGTGCACGGTATGTCTTGTTGGCTCTCCTTTTCTTTACTGTTTCCACCAGATCTTTCTCTGCAAATTCGAGTCCGTACAATTCAACTCTTCCTCCTTCTTCAACTTCTTCCTTAAGTTTTTCAAGATCTATATCTCTTTTTTCAGGTTCGAGAACTTCTATTACGAACTCTCTTTTACCTAGACATTTTGCGTCGACGTCCTCCCTTCCTGCACCGTGGAACTTTGTTTCAAGACCTTTTGTCATGTCTATAAGGGGTTCGGCGATAATCTCCTCGACTGAATCCTGATACCTTTTCCCGGTCCATTCGCACTCCTCGCAACCCTTGCCTCTACAGTTTCCACAGGTCCACTCGGTCTGTGGAAGACCTCTTTCAAGTTTATTGTAAAAGCCATGGATAAGCATTGAGTTAATCTGGAGCTCTACACGATCTTTTTCTATGTCAAGCACGGGATTAATGTCAGGTCTCTTGAAATCAACGTCTGTTTCTAAACCTTTCTTTTCTTCAAGTTGTTTCTCCAGTCTCTTACCTATCATACGGTTCAGCTCGCTTTTTATCGGTTCAACCCATTGGATACCAACTTCTTCCCAGATCCTTTCCTCTGATTCCGTTATTTCGGAAGGCACTCTGGTCCCGACAAGATACGTGGAGAACTCGTAACGTTCAAGAGAATTGTAAATCCTTTTTACAAACCTGTCCATTTCTAAATAAATACCTCTACAGATCTCGCAGTTCTCATCTATCTCAAGATCTTTTTCAGGTATATTTGATTTTTTAAAACTCTCTCTATCTAGATTTTCAAGATCATCCTTTTTTTCTTCAATAATCCAGGTTCTTTCGTAATTTGTAAGGCCTCTTCCAAGTCTTGCGAACTGTCTACCGAAACAGTGGTCGCAGAGATTGTACTCTTCCAGTTCATCGATTTTTTCTTTGATCTCCATTGTGCACTCCTCAAACTTTTGTATCAAAAGTTAAAAATACAGGAAAAAAACTACATTCCTGTCCTATCTGATTACCTCGAAGCCATCTATATTTTCTGGTTCCTCGCTTGAAACCTCTACATCATCAACCCTTGCAAGTCTTGGGCCTTCCTCGCAGAAGTCAAGCATCTCATTTAATTTTTCCTCGTCTCCCTCGAAAACTGCTTCTACACGGCCGTCATCAAGGTTTTTTACCCAGCCGTTTATCCCTAATTCTTTAGCTTTTTTCTTTGTTGTGTTCCGAAAAAAGACTCCCTGAACCCTTCCGGAGATGTATACATGGTATCTATTAACCATGTTTTTAAGAAAGAAGTTCAGTTTTTTTGTATATTTTCATTTTTAAGTCAAGATTTCATGTTTCATTTCAGCTCTCGACTTCTATTTTGAGAAAGTCCGAATCAGAATAAAGCTTGAAGTATATGTTGTATTCGTAATTCTCCGAATCTATGTGGGCCGAAACCTGTCCTGTAGCCAAATTATGCCCTGTCTGGATGGGGTATGTGTATCCTTCCCCGGACTTTGATTCTTCATCGTCGTCCAGAACAACTTCAACATCAGGGTTCAATTCATCATCCAGTTCCTTGTTTTCATAGCGTACTATAAGTTCGGAATTATCGATAGATTCATATGAGTTCGGAGATCCTACATCTTTTATACAGGCTTTGAGCACCTCGTTTTCCATCATGTAACAGTCTTCTCCGTATTCCTCTGTTCTGTACAACTCCACAAATGCATCAGATGCAAGAGTTATAGGCCCCATATCTTGCGAGGTATGCCTGGATATGATATCACTATCCGTTTCAATCTCAAAAATTACGGAGTTGTCTTCTTCGTCAACTGTAAACTCTCCTTCCCTGCTTATTAGATGGAAGTTTCTTGAGGTATGTGTGCCTCCAGAAGCAGTTTCTCTTATAGCTGCATCAAGCTCACCTAAATTATTTATTGCTTCTTCAATTGTAGCTGTATCCCTCATATCTTCGATGATAGGCAAACCTATTGAGAGAATTATTGCAGTGGCGGATACAATCATACCGACCAGTAAAACATAAGATATGAGGGGAGACATTCCCTTCCTAGAACTTTTTATCATAAAAAAGATATGTGAATAATTGAATTAAAACTTACCGGTTTACACACACTTCTTCTGACAATTTATTATAAAAAATGCGGGACCGAAGTAACCTGTTAATGGAAGGCAAGAAAAGCGCATCAACCGTGGTCCGCCAGTGTTTAGACGTCCGACCTGGAGAAAGTGTGCTGGTTGTAACGGATGAAAAAAGAAGGAGTATAGGAAAGAAAATATATGAGGAATCAAGAAAAGTTTCTGATAAAACCATATACGTTGAAATAAATGAGACGGGAGAACATGGTGCTGAACCACCTATACCTGTTTCGAAAGCAATGAAGAACTCCGATGTGATCATAGCTCCCACGACTTACTCACTTTCTCATACTAGAGCCCGTAAAGAAGCATGTCAGAACGGTTCTAGAGTTGCAACAATGCCTGGAATAACGGAAAAGATGTTTTTGACCACTCTTCGAGCTGATTACGCTGATATAAAAAACAGATGTAACCTTTTGTTCGAAATGATAAAGGATACTAGTACCATAGCTGTTAAAACACCTTCTGGAACAGACCTTAAACTTGAGGTAAATGCAGAATTTTGGCACACTGACACAGGAGTAATCAAAAATAAAGGAGATTTTGGTAACCTGCCGGCCGGAGAGGTCGATGGGTCACCGGTAAATGCAAACGGAAAAGTTGTAATAGATTTTTTAAAGTCGGGAGATGAAACAATTGCACCGCCCGGAACAGAGGTCGAAATAAAGGAAAACAAAGCTGTAAGTATATATAAAGAATGTAAACTTTCCCGGGCTTTTAAAGAGATCAAAAATGCGGAAAACGTTGCGGAACTAGGAATTGGGACGAATCCCGAGGCGGAACTAGTTGGGAACATATTGCAGGATGAAAAAGTTCTTGGGACCTGCCATGTGGCGTTTGGAGATAGCACGTCTTACGGGAAAGACATAAGTTCCGAGATACACTGGGACGCAATACTTGAGAAACCCTCAATATGGTTCGATGACAAAAAAATCATGGAGAAAGGTGTACTAAAGGTGGAAACGTGAGAAGCAAACTGGATAAAAATGTGAAAAAATTGGTTGACGAAGGAGCTGATTACGCTGATATAAGATATGGTGAGGGAGTCTCCGAAAGCATTAATGTGAAGGATGATAAAGTCGAGGAGATAGAATCGTCCAGTCAAAAAGGGATTGGAATAAGAGTTTTTTACGAAGGTTCATGGGGATTTTCTTCTACTAATAATATCGATAATTTGGAAAGACGGGCCAAAGAAGCATTAAAAGCAGCCAAAACTTTAAGTAAGATCTCTGATACCACAAAATTTGGTTTAGAGGAAATGGATATTGTTGATAAGAAGTTGACTAATGATGAAGGGATACTCCCGTCCGAAGTAACACTTGATCAGAAACTTGCTCTCATGGAGGATGCTGAAAGAAACATAAGGTTCTCTTCAGATAATATAAAATCTTCTCAGGTTACATATCAAGATTTTGAAGGTAAAGAAATGTTTTTGAACTCTGAAGGATCTTTTATCGAGCGAGAACAAATTTTTCTCCTGGTGTATCTTTCATCCACTGCAAAAAAAGGAGATAGGTTAGAAAGTTACAAGGATAGAATTGCAACAAAAAAAGGTTTTGGACATCTTAGTTATCAAGATCCTATACGTAAAGGCAAGGAAGTTGGAGAGATGTCTGATAAGTTACTGGAAGCAGGTAAGTCACCTTCTAGAAGGATGCCGGTCATACTTGGTGATAGGATTGGAGGGCTTTTTGCTCATGAAGCTGTCGGACACGCTTCTGAGGCTGATATTGTGCTTTCCGGTGATTCCATTTTTTCGGGTGAGAAAGGGAACAGGATTGCCTCAGAACATGTCAACATTGTTGACAATCCTGGCCTGGAAAATCGTTTCGGATCTTACAGATTTGATGATGAAGGTGTTGAAGCCGAAAAGACAAAAATTATAGAAAAAGGAGTCCTGAAAAACTTCCTTCATTCACGTGAAACTGCTTCACGTATGGATGTAAAACCAACAGGTAACGGAAGAGCCCAGTCCTATAACAAAAGACCCAGGGTCAGGATGTCAAATACTTACTTTGAGAACGGTGAAGCAGATGAGGACGAGCTGATCCGATCAGTTGACAATGGTATATTTATTGAGGGATTTAAGGGCGGACAGGTCTCAACCAAGGAAGGTAACTTTACATTTGGTGCCACCCATGGATATATTATTGAGGATGGAGAGCGTAAGGGAATTGTCAAGAGTCCGACTATCTCGGGAAGAACAATGGAAGTTCTCAAGAGGATATCGCTTGTAGCTAACAACCTGGAGATAGGAGATCCTGGTCTCTGTGGAAAAGCAGGTCAGAGGGTCATGGTGGACAATGGCGCTCCATGGATGAAAGTTGATGAAATGGTAGTCGGGTGATAAAAAATGTCAGGAATTGATTTCAAAAGTTTGAGAAATGCATTTGAGGTGAAGGGATACGACCAGCTTGAAATATATGCTTTAAGTGGAAAATCCAAGAAAATGGATGTATCGGATAACAGAGTCGATGCAGTTAACCTTGAAGAGGATTACAGCATAGGTATACGGGCACTAGTGGACAATAAAATTGGTTTCACAACTACAGACACTATTGATGATATTATCAATACTGCGGAAAAAGCCGTTAAACTTGCTGATTTATCCCAGAGCACAATGTTTTCTTTTCCTTTGAAAAAAAATAGTTTCAACAAAGTTGGCGGTATTTATGATCGCAGCATTATTGAAGATCAGATAGATAGCCAGGTAAATGCATTAGGCGAGTGCATTGATTCAACAGAATACGATGTCGTTGATGGAAATTTAAGTCTGAACAGTTCCGAAATGTTTCTCTTGAATTCATGCGGCATTGAAAGAAAAGAAAAGAAGACAATAAAAAGCGTTAACTTTAGTTTAACAGATGGAAACATAACTAGGTTTAGTTCAAAAACAAGAACGAAAAACTTTAGAAATAAAGAAGTATTGGAAAAGTCTGAAGATCTACTTAGACGTTCAGAACAGAGGAAAAATATTGATAGTGGGAGCAAGACAGTTGTATTAACTCCTCATGCACAGAGACAAATATTTTCTGGTTTGCTTTTTCCTGCATTTAACGCTGATAATGTTCAGAGAGGTAAATCGTTTTTAGATGGTAAAAAAGGAGAAGAAGTTTTTTCTGATAGCCTTTCAATTACTGATAACGGTCTTATGGAAGGAGGTGTAGGTACAAAGAGCTTTGATAGAGAGGGCACAAGTTCACAAAAAACAGAACTTGTGGAAAAAGGCGTAGTCAAGAACTTTTTATACGATGTACGTAGAGCTGAAAAAGACGGAGTGGAGTCAACCGGCAATGCTTCAGGCAGCCCTTCCTCCAGCCCAGGAATAAGCCCTACAAATATGGTATTTGATGGAGAAAAGCAAAGTTTAGATGGTTTAGAAGACTATGTTTTAATAGACTCTGTTTCAGGAGTGCACACAGCGGATGTGGAGTCTGGAGATTATTCTTTGAACATTTTATGTGGTTTTATCAAGGATGAAGGCCGTGAATATGGTATAAAATCCGGAATGCTAGTAGGAAATATAGTTTCTTTGCTTAAAAATTTCTCACATATGGCGGGAGATAAGGAAAAATCAGGTAGACTGGTCACAAGCAAGGCAGTTTTTGAAGATCAGAACATCGTAGTATAATTTTTTATTTCTACCAACATTTTAAAACTCACATCTCGAATTATACACACATGATAAGGGATTTTCTGGGGAAAATTTTTTCATCCGAATCCGAAAACGAATCACAATCCGAAAGTTTGGATTCTTTTGAAGAGGTTGAAACCGAAATTAATGGCTTGAGAGAAGAAATAGAAGAATTAAATAACTCGATAGAATCTTTAAAGAGAAATCAACTTGATAAAGTGAATACAAACTTTAAATCGATTCAAAACTTGGATGATGCACTAGAAACACATTATAAAGCAATTGAGGAGTTATTAGAATTAATTGGAAATAATGAAAGTTCTTCCAAGTTTAAAGAATTAAATAAAAGATTAAAGGATGTTGAGAAAGAATTAGACGACCTAAAAGGATTCGTTAAGGGCTCAGGAGGATGTATTGAGGATCCGAAAGACCGAATTAGTCGTTCGATTAATCGACATTCCGATCAAAGCGGACGTAATGAATCGATGGAGGATAAAGCCGAAGGCGTTATAGAAGGCGAATTACTTTGGGAGAAGACTACTCCTGCCCAAAAAAATGTTTTACAGACGTTATACAAGTCTGGTTACTACATGACATATAATGAAATTGCAAATAAATTAAACAGGTCCGTTTCAACTGTAAAAAATCATATAAATACCTTAAAATCCATGGGAGTAGAGTTTAAAGAAACGAGAGAAGGCAATAATTCTAAAAAATATATGTTGGATGATAGGATTAAATCCTATTTGACGATGAAACTAAACGATTGATTTTACATAACTGACGAGCAAGTAGCGACTATTCAACGTGATTTATTCCATCTACAACTACTTGTAGATCTCCCTGATATTTTTCCACTTGTCCGTTAATTGATACTTTTTTACCCTCATTAATATCATCTAAATTATCAAAGTACACAAAATCAATATCTTTGCCCTCTATTTCTATTATTTTTATTGTCTCCTGATCTACTATATCGCTTATTACTCCTGAAACCCTGATGTTATCTCCATATAAATCATCATCAATCTCGCTAATTTTAACTCTTGTTGGTTCATGGTAATATTCTGATAAGAACAACATGAATAAACCCAGGATTATCATGACTGAACCAATTTTTAATTCACGCATTATATAGTTATTCGTGATATAAGTTATATTTAGCTGTGAAATTCATATTTTTTAATTGTCCTGTGAACAGCTCCATCTTTTTTCAATATACTCTCTTTTAATCTAAAACCGTTTACCTTTAATTTTCCAAAATCCTTGTTTTCATGTTTTTTTATAATATTCTTTAACTTTGTTTTTTCCTTTTTATTAATAGATTTCAGCCTGGATATAGTTATATGAGGATGAAATTCCTTTTCAGATCTGTATTCTTTGGGCAAGTTTTCTTGAACAATGCGGTGTAAATCCACGATATTTCCGCTCTCACACCCTGCCCAGATTATTTTTATATAATCTAATTTCGGAAATACGCCCACATTCTTAACCGGCACACTAAAAGGATTCATCTCTATACCTTCAAGATCCTTTTTTATATTATATTTGATTCTATCACTCACATTACCTATGAAACCTAATGTTAAATGAAGTTTCTCCAAATCCTCAAGATTGTGCACACCTAATGGAGCAATTTCTTGTTGAAGTTCCTCTATTCTTTCCCTAATTTGATTATTCTCACAATCAACACTCACAAATAACCTGTTTCCCATAAATTGTAACACCTTCACAATAATTAAATAAGTTAAGGGATAATTTATACTCACATAGTGATTTAGCCAGTGAATATACAGGTGAATTAAATATGAATGAATGGTTAGAAAAATTTGGATGGCGTGAAAACCCGTTTAATTTCAAAATATACTCCGATTTACTTGTGGGCTACAAGAAAGAACTAACAAAACTCAACCAGGCAATAGAGGCGGAAAATAAGTTCTCTGTTTTAGTAGGTGAGACCGGTGCCGGAAAAACAACAATGCTTAAATGGATAACTACACATTGTGCAAACAATGGAAGTGTAAGTAACGTTACTTACATGCCAAAACCTCCAAAAAATGAAGAAAATTTTTTACAGTTTTTACGGGATGAACTGTTGAATCCTGGTTTTTTTAAGAAATTATTTAATTCATATTCCTTATATAACATTCATCATGAACTTGAAAAAGAGATGAATGAACATTCTCTTCTTGTAATTGATGAAGGTCATGAAGCATCTGTTGAGGTTCTAGAATGGGTTAGAACGGTTATTGATCATGTTGATAATTTGACCGTGATTACTGCAGGATTACCCGAATTCGAAGAAACACTTTCAAATGAAGTTCATACTCTTTACAATAGATCGACTAACATTGTGAAACTTCAGAGTTTGAACAAGGATGAGACTTTTTCACTAGTAAGAAAAAGAATCGAAAAAGTTGGAGGACAATCACTTGAACCGTTTACTCAGTCCGCAATATTAAAAATATATGATTACACAGAGGGTTTTCCACGTGAAATCCTACGTGCATGTAATTCATGCTTGATTCACGCATCTCAAAACGATTTCTCTTTTATTGAAGAATCTGATGTAGTTGAGATCCTTGATGAAGAAGAATTTATTGAAAAAAATGAAGAAGGCAAAGACAATGATGATAGTGAAGAAGAGGAAAAACAAGTGGGTCATACTGATTTAGAGCTAACACCTAAACAGGAAAAAGTAGTTGACCAGCTTGAAGAACATGGAGCATTGACTTCTGGAGAGATCGCAGATATAATAGACACGGATAATTATTCAAGTAGATCACATGCAGTTAGATCCATCAACAATATTTTGAAAAGGTTAAGAGATAACGGTATTGTTGAACGTGAACGTGAAGGAAGGTCTTACAAGTACTTCCTAGAAAGCTCTTAAAAACATTTATTAATATGGGATAGTATTTACTTAACATATTGGTGTATTAATATGACAGGAAATGTGAGAGGAAAAGATTTGGTCGGAAAAACTATAGTTAGTTCAGAGGCTGGAAAAAGATTTGGAGAAGTAGCTGACATTAGCTTTGTATCTGACACAGGCGAACTTATGAATCTACTTATAGAGAATGCCACACCTCACATCCGTGAACTGAAGCTTCAGAAGGATGACCAGGAAAGATTTATGATTCCTTTTTCTTCTGTCAAATCAGTTGGAGACTTTGTGATTGTCAATTCGGATGACATTGTGTGATGAGAGTTCATCTCATCTGAACATCTTTTATTTTTTTCTATGCGTCTTCGATTCCCTGTTCTGTAACTCTGAATACAGCTTCTCCTTCTGGAAGGTATGGGCAGTCAACAAGCCTTGCAATCCTTTTGTCTTTCTTGCTCTTTCTTAGATATATTCTGAAGGCTGATGCGTGTCCCACAATGTGTCCTCCAATAGCTGATGTTGGATCTCCGAAAAGCTGTCCTGGATTGGACATTACCTGGTTTGTTACTACAACTGCTGTGTTGAATGTGTTTGCAAGTCTCTGAAGTGTGTGCATGTGTTTATTTAGCTTTTGTTGTCTCTCGGCTAGCTGTCCTCTTCCAACGTAGTCGGAACGGAACTGAGAAGTAAGCGAGTCAACCACAATAAGACCAATATCGTTGTCCTTGATTATGTCCTGTGCTTTTTCTGCAAGCAGAATCTGGTGGTCAGAATTATATGCTCTTGCTACAAAAATATTGTCAAGTACTTCTTCAGGATCCAGTCCTGCTCCTTCAGCCATCTGCTCAATCCTTTCAGGGATGAAAGTATCTTCGGTATCGATGAATACAACACCTTTGCCAAGTCCTCCTTCTTCCTCAGGTAGCTGGCAGTTTACCGCAAGCTGTAGAGCGCACTGTGTCTTTGCAGATCCGAACTCTCCGTAAAGTTCTGTGATACTCTGAGTCTCTACTCCTCCGTCCAGCAGGTCATCAAAATTACTGCTGCTTAGAGAGATCTTGGACATGGATTCTCGTTCTTCCATCTTGTCCGAACCTGTCTGGAAACCAAGATCCAGTTCTTCCCTGGCAGCCTGAATTATTTTGTTGGCTGTTTTCGAACCCAGGTCAGCTACTTCTGATAGATCAGAAGCGCTCATTGTTGCTATTGACATCAGGGTATCGTATCCTGCATCTTCTAGTTTTTCAGCTGTTTTTGTACCTACACCCGGAAGATCCTCTAATTCTACTTCAGACACTTTTCATCTCCTCTATTTTTTGCTCCAATAATTCTTCGGTTTGCCTAACATCTAATTCGTTAACAACTATCTCTATAGTATCGAAAAAGTCGTTGTATTGCGTTCTACCTTTTACCTTTACTCTTTTGCCTTTGCTTTCCTCTGCATACATCTTTATTTTTTCTAGATCTCCAGCAAAGTCTATATTTTCTGCTCCAAGTACTTTTTTGGCTGTCTCGTTAAATACAATACATCTTATGTTTTTGAAGCCGTTGTCAAGTATCATAGGAAGTGCTATCTTGTAAATAGGTTCTACGTCACCGTGCTCTTTACATTTGTAGTCATCGTCTTTTCTTAGCGTATTGTTGCAGTCAGGACATTTTCTGTAGAAAGGGCTGTTTGTATATATCTGAACTACTTCTCCCTCGACTTCCAAGTATTTGTTTTCGTCTTCTATCTCTTCGATCCTGGTCTCCTTGTAACCGCCTCTGCCACTCTCTTTTTTGACCTCTTCGATCTCTTCGTCAATCCTCTTAATCTTGGTATTGCTACCTATCCTTAGCTCGGTGTTTCCTCTGTTATCCTCTCTTGTGTATGCATTATTTATCTCTATAACATCCTCTTTATCCAGTTTATCCGCGACTTCTGTCTGTTCGTTCCACAGAGACATTCTAAGAGTGCCTGTTTCGTCTCCAAGAACCAGATTCCTGACCTTTCCTTCCTCTCCATCGCTGTTTTCAAACGTATTTATATCGGTTATATCAACGATTTTGGCTTTAACGTTTGCCTTGCTCATGCCTGGAACAATTGACTCGATTTTGAGATCTTTGTCGACATCTTTGACTATTTTAACTCCGTGTTCTTTTGCCACGAGATGGGCCGCTCCTTCTTCGGAAACTAATCCCTTGAATTCTTCTTCTTTGGAATTTACCTGTTCTTTTACTTCTTCTTCAGACAGTTCCGTTTCTTCCACAATTTTTTGAATTATTTCTTCTACCATCTTTCTATTCAAGAGCTTTTTCTATATCTTCTTTGTTTATGACCTTTCTTCCTTCCTCATTTGCTCTACCTACAGCTTCTTCTGTTACGTAACCTGCAAATAGTTCTAGCATTTCTCCCAATTCCTCTGCAGCTTCGTCAGAAACTTTTATATCGGCTTTTTCAGTGATTATTTGTTTGATTACTTCACTACTGTATTCCATTCTTCACCTATAAAATCTTGTCCGAGTCTTAAATAATTGGCCCATGTTACTTTTTTCTCTTTTTTTCGAAAAGATGTGGGGAGGTAGAGGGATGAATTATTTATTCTCTTGGTATAAAGATTATGATAGGGGGAAATAATGGATGAACTGAAAGACCTTTTTTTGCAGGACAAACCTGCTGGGATTCTGGTTGAGATAAAAAGGGGCAGGGGTGAGATTTATGCTTCTGTTCTCTCTAAAGAAGTAGACTGTACTTATTCACATGCTGTTAAGATACTGAAGAAATTTGAGAAAAACGATCTAGTTGAGTTCGACAAGAACGGAAGGAAAAAACTCATCGAGCTTACTGATGATGGTGAGGAAATAGCTTCCACGATGGACGAGCTTTTCAGGAAAATAAATAATGTCGGATGAAACTATTCAAAAACAATTAATATAATTAATACATTAAGTAACATATAATTAATTACAATTATTTTATTAGTTGTTATTATCCTCATAATTTCTTTGGAATTTTTCCTGGAAAAGGATAGTTTATATATAATGAACAATCACAGAGAGTTCAAAAATTTTGAACACCCTGTCTCACTAAAGAGTGTTCCTGTAAGATGAACATCCTCTTTGTAGGGTTTTCTTGTCCAAATAACCAGGGTTAGTTGAACGGACTTTGGCACGGAAAACGGTTTTATCGAAAAACCGGTCTATAGAAGATATTGTCCATAAATTATCCATAGATAGTTTTTCTTTCTTGGTTGGATCAGGATCCGGCCCGAACTTCTGTCAGCTTTGGCAATTCGAAGGTGTTTTTGCAAAAAAACTGCCTTTTTTATAAAAAAGGTTTGTTTTCCGGGTTTCTGGTATGGTGTCTGATGCGACAT
>JALDAE010000024.1 GCA_022729335.1 Candidatus Nanoanaerosalina halalkaliphila | reverse complement strand
CCATAAAATCTGCGGAGAAGAGGGTTGCTGCAATTGAGGACAAAGTTGACATGGAAATTTTTGAAGTGATAGAAGGTTTAAAGAAATCCTTTTTCAGAAAAAACGATATTGAAACTACAGAACTGGAAGACAGCACGCTGGAAGATGCCAGAGAACTTGCAGAGGAAAAATTTTCTTCTGAGAGCTGGACCAGAAACTTGTGATTACACAGAGTCTAGGAGGTTTTTGGATGAAGTTCGCTGATTTACATTTGCACACAACAGCTTCTGACGGTTATGATACACTTGATACAAGGTTGAGGGATGCCAAATCAAAGGGAATTAGCTGTGTAGCTGTCACTGACCACGATACCTTGCATCCGTCACTTGATCAACCTGTTCAGTACATTGAAGATGTGGAGGTTATTTCGGGTTCCGAGATAGAGGTGGAGATTGAGGGTTTTAAGATAGATCTTCTTGCTTATTTTGTTCATAGAGGCGACAACGAGTTTTCTGAATTGGTTGATGATATCTATGAAAGAAGGGTTGAAAGGATGAAGGAGATGGTGGACAGGGTTAACGAGATGATTGATTCAAGGATATTTTTTGAAGAGGTGAGAGATATTGCCGATAATGTTCTTGTTCGACCGCATCTTGGCAAGGTTCTGGTTGAGAAAGGAGAGGCTGAAGACCTAGATGGTGCCTATGACAAGTTTATATCTTCCGAAAATCACGCTTATGTACCTCTTGATGTAATCGGTTCTGAGGAACTTATAGACATGATCCACAGATGTGGCGGGGTGGTATCTCTGGCACATCCTGGCAGAAGCATACCTAAAAAAGACTTTCCAAGAATTTTGGGCAAACTTGTTGATCAGGGACTTGACGCTATTGAGGCAGAATATTACTACAGAGGTTTTGATATTTCCGAAGAAATATTTTTTGGCAATTACTTGGCCCGAAAATATGCCCTGGAACATAACCTGGTTATCACAGGAGGATCTGATTGTCATGGGTCTTCATCTGACCATTATACCCTGGGAAAAAAGAGGCTTTTTTACGGCTATGTCAGAGAACTGAAAAAGAGATGGGAAGAAGTCAAGGAAGAAACCTGAACTATATCCTCTCAAGGTTTTTGATCGTTCTGAGGTCTTTAATCCTTTTTTCTCCCGGCATTGAACCTCTATAAAGTTTCCAGAAAACTTTCTCCAGCCATTCCACCCACTCATTATCCCTGATCTCGTAGAAAAGATACTTTTCAACTTCTGAATCTTTCTTCCCGGGTTTTCTCATTTCTTTAAGCTGTACGAACTTGTCGTCCACTAGAAAGGCTCTTAAAGGGTGTTCGTTGTGCCTTATCTGTATATTGTCTTGTTTCAGAGATTTTTTGAAGTCGAAAAACTTTTCCGCATTTTTCATCGATCCTGTGTCGACTCTTCCGATGAAAAAAAGTTTTATTCCTTCGTTTGAAAGCTCTCTGAACACGTCAAGACATTCTTCGCCGCTGTATGTCAAATTAACCCATGAAAGATCTCCCGAGAAAAACATTATTTTTTCCTGAGCCTGCCTCAGAAGTGTAAAAATATCGTGTTTGGCCTCAACGTTTTCCTCTGTCTGCTTCTCCATGAAGGCCTTTCTCTTTTCCTCGTCTGCGCTCTGGTAAATGTCGAAAGGAGAGAAATCTTCTTTCTCTCTTCCAGTCTCTATTTTTTTGAGTAGCTGTTCCTGTACCTTTGAGGTGCTGAAACTGTTTACATTGTTCCAGTAAGCAATCTTTAGAGCTCCTCTGGTGCCTTTTCTAAATGTCCTTCTGCTGATATATCCTTCCTCTTTTTCCATCTTTTCAAGGTACCTGTCAGCTGTTCTCCAGCTTCTGCCAACTTTCTGCGCAACCTCCTGAACAGTTCTTGGTTTCTGTTTCACGAAGTCCCTGATGTCCTGTCTTGTCTCCTTGTCGAGCACCATGTATGAAAATAAAACCTTATAAATTAAAACTTTGTTGACAGTTTATGTCAAGTAACTTCCTTCAAAAATAAAACACATCATATGTATAGGGGGTTTGATGAAAGGAGACCTAAAAATCTACACCGGGCCAATGTTCGCCGGAAAAACTACAAGAATGATAGAAGAACTTGAGACTTACGACAACTTCATGGCTTTAAAGCCCAATATGGATGACAGGTATTCTGAGGTTGACATTGTTTCTCACAACGGCCACGAGATACCTGCAAGTTCAGTACCGTCTGATGAACTTCTTCTATATGTTGTCGAAGATGTAGATTATGGCGATATATCTGCTGTTGGGATAGATGAGGTCCAGTTTTTTGAAGAGTCTGTGGTCGATGCCGTGGACTACATTCTTTCAAAAGATGTGGACGTAATTGCTGCGGGACTTGATACCGACTTCAGAAAGGAGCCTTTTGGTTCTGTACCGGAGCTCAGGGAGATGGCGGATGAATACGAAAAACTGAGTGCAAGATGTGAGGAATGCGGAGATGAAGCGGGATACACCCAGAGAATAATTGACGGTGAACCCGCAAGCTACGACAGCCCTCAAGTTTTAATCGGGGCTGATGAAACCTATGAACCCAGGTGCGAGGAACACCATGTCGTAGGAAAACCTGAAGAATCGGCTTATGACGAGATTGTCTCCGACATCGCCAATTGAGGAAAGTCACATGAAGGCATCTATCTCGTCCTTCTCTTCTTCCATTTTTTCTCTGTATTCGGCGGCTGCTTCTTCCAGGTTCTTGCCTGTTTCAAACTCTTCGGAGTTCCTCTGTCGTATTGAAACAAATGCAGGGTAATCAACAGCTTCCCCGACAATTATACCTTCTCCCACTCTCAGACCTGAAATCGATCTGATGACGTCTGATGTCACACCCTCGGCGCTCTGTTTTATCCGGTCCAGGTCATTTGGGTTGGTAACTCTAAGAATCATATGTGTGTTACACTGAGAAAGTGCTGTGGTCGAGAGCCCGACAGGTCTTTGAGATATAAGTCCAAGGGAAGCATGGAACTTTCTACCCTCCCTTGCTATCCTGGTTATAACACTTCTGGCAAGTGCAACGTCTGAAGAACGATTCTCGGGAGCAAAGTTGTGAGCCTCCTCAACCAGGAACAAAAATGGAGGAATCTTTCCGTTCATCCTTGCCTTGAAAAGCCTGTCACCGAAGTAAGCAGCTATTATCTGTTTTTTCTTGTAGTTGATGATGTCAGAAAGATCCAGAACTATCATCTTGCCCTGTTCGACCTTGTCAAAGGAGGGATTATCATACAAACCGAAAAGATCCATGGATTTCATCTGGTTTATACGATCTATCCATATCCTCTTGGTTTTTTTGTCCATGTCCGCCTCCTCGACCTTTCTTTCCAGGTCTTTGAGGCTGTAGGCTCCTCCACCGTTTCTCATGTTCTGCCTCATTTCGGATATTATCTTTACTATCTCTCTTTTCTGTGCGGTTGAAACGTTAGGAAAGTAGTGCGCAAGTTTTCCGGAGGAAATATTCGATAGACCTATCTTGATATCTCTACCTCTGTATACCTCGACCCTGTCACCGTACTCCTTGTCCTTTCCAAAACCTGCGTACTCTCCGTGAGGATCAAGGGCAACAATACCGACGTTTCCTTTTTCTTCATCCCGGTCAAGTATTTCTTCGATCATCACGGATGCGAGGTAGGATTTTCCTGCTCCTGACTGTGCAAGTATTGCGAAATGCTTCTGCAATAGCTTTGTAACGTTGATTCGGGCTTCCAGATCCTGAAACTGTATGTCTCCCAGGTTAAGTCCTTCTCTGTCAAGCCCCAGAAAATCTCTAAGCCTTTCCTTGTCTGCAAGCCTGATATCTGTACCTGGTGAAGGAGGAAAAGAAGGTCTCTTGATAAGTTCAGAAGTATATATACCCAGGATACGACCCTCTCCCACAAGCTGTTCTCTTTCATCTGTGGGAAACTGTTCCTGAAGTTTTATGTTGTTCTTTGCTGATTCAGAAACTGATTCAGGGTTGTGGTAGAAAATATTCGATTTTTTTACTCTTGAAACCCTTGCAATGGCTGTTCCTTCCTCTGTATCGTACTCGACGAACTGCTCCTTGTTCACCGGTTTCTCCAGTACAAAACTGATCTTCTCCGATGTCGGGCTGTCCTCCGTCGAGATTATGGTGCCAACTTTTTCCGTCATACAAGTATTTTTTTATGATGAAAAGATAAAAAGGATGCCGGGTAATTTTCTAATACATTGTTGGAAAAAGCCAAGATACCTGTTCAGAAAAGTTCTGCAGTAGTTTTTATCGTGATTTTGCTGTCTTTAACTGCTGCTGCAGAATACGAAGGCCCTTCCTATGAAGTGGCCGGTACTTATTACTCTTACGAACTTGGAACCGATGCTGAAGACAAACTGGGTATCGATGATATAGGCGTTGAGGAACTTTTAGGGAAATCTATGAATACCGGAGAAAGCTTTGCAATGTTTTCTTCTTCACTTTCAACGGACGGAACCCATGTTTATGACGGCAAATCCGGATTTTATATATCTGACGGTGATTTCGCCCAGGACAACGTACTTTCCTATCTTCTGTGTGTACCGGAGCCCGGTAATGAAAATAGATGTAAGGAAAAAGAAGATGTTGAACCTCAAAGACTAGGTATGGTGGCTTTCAATGATGCTTTTAACGATCTGGAAGGAGTTTCAGTGGGATACGAGACCGATGAAGATTTTGAGGAGGACGGAGAAAAAATTTACTCTGATCTTGATGGCGAATACGATAATTTTGATGACCATGTTTTCTTTGGAGAGTTCGACTATTTCGATGGAGATGCCCATGAAGGAGGAGACGGACATTACAGATACGGGGTAAGCCAGAGGATCTTTGAAGGCCCTGGCGATTTCGCTGTTTTCGAGTTCTGTGATCCCAGAGGTACTGACGAATGTTACGAAGATTTCAGCGATGATGTCAACGGCAAAAATCTTGGAGAGTTTTCCTGGGGGATGTTTGGAGAAAACGTTTTTGAAGAAAGCAGGTTTGGTGAAAACAAAATAGCCTACGGCAGCATCGAGTTTGATGGTGCGGCCCAAACAGTGGATTTTTCTGATGGATACGGAGATGTTGACGAGTTTGACAATGAGCCTGTTGTGGTTGTAAGCCTGAATGATGAAGGAGAGGATATTGCTTATGCGGTTGTTGATGATATAACAGAAGAAAGTTTTGAACTCTCTGTATGCGAGCCTGATGATCAAGGCGAATGCGAAATTGTTGGAGACTCTGAAGATGTTGCATGGATGGCTGTTGGAGGTGAAACAGCTTACGACGACATTGATGAGGAAGAACCTGTTGAATTCACCTACAATACTCCTCCCGAAGCCGAGATCATTACTGAGGATAACATGAATTTTGAGACAGCCGAACCTGTACTGAACGTCTCTTTCAAAGATCCAGGAGAAGATCCCTTGACTGTAAGGTTTTACGATGAGACTAATAATGAGATGTTTAGTTGCGACCAGTATGACTGCGGAAACACGCCTGAGATAATCGAAGTAAAGAGAAGCGGAGTTCCGCAGTCGGGAAACGCCGGAGATTATGAAAGAGGTGATGAAGGTTGGATAGCTCTTGTTCTGGATGGAACTCAATTAGAACACGGAGAAACCTATGAATGGAGTGTAAAATATGGCGAATACTCGGTTGATCATTATAATGATTGTTACTACAATAACCAACCTCCCCTTGCATGTTTATTTGACAAGGAAGGTAATGAGGATCCTGATTATACCTCTGGCGAATCTGGTTGGGAGAATACTTTTCTATACAATGATTATCGCGAGTTAGGGCCACAGGAGTTCCAGGTCATAGTTCCGATAGAGATAGATGATGCCTGTGAACACGAAGTAGAGGACCCTGATGGGAATCCCAGGGACAGCCCCTACGAGGTTGGAGATACCATAACTTTTGAGCCTGGAGAAATAGAACATGATGGAGGAGATATTGATGATGTTAAAGTGTGTGCTGACCAGCTGTGCGATGAAGAACTTTGTAGCGGTTTTGACAGCGATTTTGAAGAGTGCGAAACAATGATAGACGAGGACTGGGACAGCATACAGAACTATTATCTCTGGGTTGAGGCAGATGGATTTGAAATGGTCGGGGATGAGACCTGCCAACTTTCAATAGACAAGGATCTCTTTTATGTTGACTCTGAAGAGGTCAGCGTCTCTTTTGAACATGATGATTTCATAAACGTATTTATTGCCAATGAAGGTGATGTATCCAAGACTTATGAGGTAGAGGTTGGCGAGTTAGATGGTGACGGGAGTTTTGATGTTCATGTAGAAGGAGATGATTCAAGAGGAGATAGAGCAACCGTTGAGGTAGGTCCCGGATCCACTGAAACTGTACGGGTGAACTTCATGGCCGCTTTTTGTGGAGGGACCTGTTCGGGAGAGATGGAAATATCGGTTTTTGATAGGATGGATGCTGAGGAACAGACCGAAACAATACATGCTACAATTGACACGGTTGATGGTTTTGTGGGTTCCTCGGGTCCGGGAATAGTTCAGATAGCGGTAATGATGTTTCTGGCTTTATTTTTCTATGGTGTTCTACCTGAATGAGATGAAACCGTTTATTAAGTTTTGTAGATAATTTTTTATCATGATTACAGTAATGAGACTTGGACACAGGAGAGGAAGAGATGACAGGATATCTAGTCATGTTGGTCTCACAGCCAGGCAGTTCGGAGCAGACAAGATAATCTATTCTGGAGAAAAAGATACGAACATGATGGAAAGCCTAGATGATGTTATAGACAGATGGGGAGGTTTTTTCGACGTTGAATACAGGGAGGATTTTCGAAGAGTTATCAAAGATTTTGAAGGTCTCAAAATCCATCTGACCATGTATGGAGAACCTCTTGATGAGAAAATTGATGAGGTAAAAAGGAAAGAGGAAGATGTTCTGGTCATTGTAGGATCTCAAAAAGTGCCCAGGGAAGTTTACGAGATGGTTGATTTAAACATAGGTGTTGGGCATCAGCCTCATTCAGAGGTGGCGGCTCTTGGAGTGTTTCTCTATGAATTGGAGGATAGAGAGATAAAGCAAGGGTTTGAAGGTGCGGATGTCAGGGTTGTCCCGTCCGAGAAAGACAAACTTATGGAAGAGGGATAACGATTTTTTATAAAAATAGGATGAACTCTTAATACTATGGTAGAGTTACCAGAGTTCCTGGATAGAGAAATTTTGAAGGACAAGATGTTCTATGTCAATCTTTTTGCGGCTCTCGGCGTTCTAATGATAGTTGCAGGTATTCTGCTTATGCAGAAGACCGCCTTTGATTTTGTAGGGAGCAGTCTGTGGAGAGGACTCCAGGGAATCGTTTATCAGCGAGGAAAAAGTTGAAGAGTTGCTTGATCAGTTCTGAAATTTTGTTCGTTTACCATAGCTGGTCGCTGTACTTCTTGATCATTTTCTTTGCCGAATATTTTTCACCTATCTCTATTGAGTTTCTCATCATCTCGATCCATCTACCTCTATTTTCTTCGTAGAGAGGAAGAACTTTCTCCTCGAGGATTTTGTAAAGTTTTTCGGCGTCCTTTCTGTCCTGTTCTTCTCTGTCTTCGATCGGTTCCTCATCTCCGTAAAGCCATCCGTTTTCTCCTGTGTTGATAGCTTCCCAGCACCATCCATCCGGTGTGGACAGATTAAGGTTTCCGTTTGCTGCTGCCTTGATCACTGAAGTACTGCATGCTTCTTTTCTTGGTACGGGACTGGACAGCCATATGTCGCAGCCTTCAACAAGCCGCATGCCGTCGTTCATGTCGTAGTTTTCGATCCATATTACCGAATTATTTTCTTCAGATTTCTGGTATACCTGGTTTACCATGTACTGTCCTTCGGAATCATCCACGTGTGCTTTACCGGCAAATACTATATTGAATCTTTCGGAAAGTTTTTCAAATCTTTCTTGATCTCTAAATATTAGCATAGGCCTTTTGTAATTGGTGAATCTTCTTGCAAAACCGATTAAAGGCTTATCAAGATCGATGTGCGCATCGGTGCTTTTCATTAGCATTTCTTTCTCTTTCTGATGAGCTTCCCAGAGTTCATCGTCCGTTTTAGCATTTTTTATTCTTTCTGACTGCCATGTGGGAATATGGACACCGTTTGTGATACCGTTGATTTCCGATATTCTGTCGAAAGAAGACCACATGTCTCTTGCCACCTCTTCATGTCTCTTTGATACAGCATTTGTATCTCCTGACAATCTTAGACATGCAAGAGTCGTGTTAAATGGAGAACCCCCAAGTTCCTTGAAATCTATCTTTCTGTATGTCCTGGTTACTCCCACTTCCTTGAGAAGTTCGTAGGGGAACTTCGGGTTACCGGCTTCGACCGGTGTATGGGTTGTGAAACGAAGCTTTTCCCTAGTTTTTTCCAGTGCTTCCTTTTTCGAGAGTTCTTGAAGGTTTCTGCTGTATATTTCGAGACCTGCGAACTCTGAATCCGATTCGTTCATGTGGATTATCTCAGGGTCCAGATCCATTCTTTCAATAGCTTTTATACCTGCTTTTCCAAGAAGTATCTGCTGCATTAACTTGTCTTCCTGATCTCCGGCATAAAGTTTGCTGGTGAGCTGTCTCTGCTCTATTGTATTGGATTTTTTGTTCGTGTCCAGGAAGTAAAGAGGCACATTACCGTATTTCTCTGTTTTGTAGATATCCACGTCAATGTTTTCTCCGCATATGTTGACCTGGAATTCGTCCACTATCTCATTTACATAGTTGTAATTGTGGCTGTAGTACTTGTTCATCACCTGGGCGCCACAGTTAAACTGTTCAACATATCCTTTGCTCCATAGGATACCGATTCCTACCACATTTTTTTCCAGATCTTTTGAAGCCTTGAGTATATCTCCAGCAAGAACTCCCAGCCCTCCCGAGTATGTATGTAAAGTTGAGTCAAGTCCGTACTCCATGCAGAAATAGGCCACTGTTTTGTCTGACATATCCTATTTTGAGTAATCAATGTATAAAAAAATTCTTTGGTGGTTTTTACACCGTTTATAAACTATTTATACTTTTCTTGTTGAACAGAGAGTCTTCAGGCTATATTCAAGAATATGTAATTTGTTTTTCCAAATTAGACCAAACTCAGGATTGATTTGAGAATTAATAGATTTATAAGATGCTATTTATAAATTAACGGCAATTTTTTACCTTATAACGCCTTCACAGAGTTTTCGTTAGGGAGGTATAATTTACAACAATAAAAACTATGCCAATCTAACCTTACATCAGAAAAAAAATTTAAACTTCAGGAGGACGCCCAGGGCAGGATTTGAACCTGCGAGGCCGTTAGGCCACCGGATATCTCTTCTTTCATCACCATTAAATGGTTCAGTATAACCGGTTTTATGGCTGGATCTCGAATCCGGCGCGTTGAGCCAGACTCCGCCACCTGGGCCTATTTTTGTTCGTTCTCCTTGTTCGTGTATGCCACTTCAACCGAAAACCCTATTTTTACTGATAAATGGGTATCACAGTTTGAACAGGTGGTTGTGAACCTGTAACTACCTTGGTCCTCTATGATATCAGGTACCAGATAAACTATCTGTTCGTGGCAACATTCGGGACACTTGTAATAAGTGGTGGAAGTGGCACCGTTTCCTTCCATAATACCAAACGTTTTCCAGTAAATTATTTAACTGTACCGTCTACAGCCGATAATTCTGGTTAAATCAGTTAGATCTATAGGTAAGGCAGTTCAGCCATCTTTGGATCTTTTCCGCTTTTTTCCATCTTTTGCCATTCGAGCATAAGTTTGTTCAACTTTGAAATTCTTATGTCCGCAATCCCTGCTTTTATTATCGGTATCTCTTTTTCCAGAGCCATTCTTGAAATGCTGGTGTCGCATGTTTCTCCGCTTCGGTGCGAGACCACGGGCAAATAATCTTTTTCGAACGCTTTTTCCACTGTTTCGTATGTTCCGGTTACGGTCCCCACCTGATTGGGCTTGACTATCAGAGAATTACAAGACCCTTGTTCCACACCTCTTTCAAGTCTTTTTTCATTGGTCACAAACAGGTCGTCTCCAACTATGAGGCAGTCGGTTTCAACTGTGAGCTTCTTGTGGTTCGAGTAATCATCCTCGTGGAAAGGATCCTCCACATAATAAAGATCGTACTCGTCGATTATTTTCTGTACGAATTTCAGCTGTTCTTTAGGCGAGAGCTCCATACCCATCTCAGGGTATACATATTTCTCTCCATTCCATAACTCGTTTGCGGCCATATCAAGACCTATTCTTGCTCCGTACTCGTTGGCAACCTTGTGAAGTTTTTCAAGCGTTTCCTCGTCATCCATCCGGGTTACAAGAGCTCCTTCATCGTTCATTCCCATGATCTTACTTGCGTACCTGTCTTGAAGCTCTCTGTAAATCTTTGAATTAATCTCAACGGCTTCCAGAAAAGTCTCTGCTTCTACTGGCAGGATCAAAAACTCCTGGATTGCTGTGTTTCCACCGTGTTCGCCGCCCCCAATAGCGTTTCCCAGAGGGTAGGGAAACACGTTATTTTTCTCGTAGCCTGAAGCCATCTTGAAGGCAAGTGATAAAGCAATGCCGACACTACCTATACTGTCAAAAGTTTCGGATCCGTCGTATTCTTTTAAAGCCGTGTCGAAATCTTCCTGATTAAACTCTTCTCCTTCAAGTTTATCTTTTAATTCGGACTCTAAATCTTCCATATTTTCTGGAACAAAGCTCGAGGCCTCATGGGTTCCTGCGGAAGCACCTGATGGAGAAAAAGCTATCTCTCCGTTAACTTCGGCTGCCACTGTTTTACTAGTTCTGCTTATAATTGTCTCGAAAAGCTCAATATTGTTGATTTTCATACTGTTGAAAAATTTAGAATAAGAAAAAGATAAATGTAAGGGAAAAAACTTCCCCTTTAATAACCCTTGGTCCTTCTCTTGACACCTATAGGGATGACATCTTTATTCATCTCTTCCTTGGCAATGTCAAGAGGCCGGATTTTTTCGGTTTTTATCAGAGGCGGAGCCCCTTCAGAAATCTGTAGAGCTCTTGCCCCAACTATTCTTGCTCTTTCAAACCTTGTCAATTCTTTTACCATAATATCACCTTATCCTATGTAACCAAGATCCTTGGACTTTGATTTTTCACCGGGTTTTTCCTTCTGACCCTTGACCTGGTCGTGGATCTGTTTTATCTTCTTGATTATCTCTTCTGATTCATCAATTTTTTCTTCAAGATTCTCAAAATCGATGTCAAGTTCAAGCAGCCCATCTATTTTTTCAAGAACTGCTTCAGTCGCTTTTGGATCAGATACCAAGAAACCAGGTGTCTCACCAAGGAGAGCGATACCTTCCATGTCGAACCTCTCCCCGATTCCCAGCAGAAGACCTGTTGCACCAATTATCTGGCCCACGGAGTGGTCGAAGTCAATTTCCAGGTCTTTATACTGTTCCTTTTCGCGATCAGATGTAGTAACACCGAAGACCTTTGGTTCCCCATCTATAGGTTCTCCTGTTCCGTATCCTCCTATAGTAATAAGATCCTTAACTCCCAACTCATCTAGATACTCTACAATCAAATGTGCAATTTCGTAATGTCCTTGAGGATCTAGGCTCTGGGCGTCCCCTACAAGAAGTACTATATCTCTTTTTTCATCTCTTTCAAGGTAATACAATTCGTTTTTTAATATATCGAGTTCCTTGTTATCATTAACTATTGCCCAGTGAGGGAAGTGATCCGAAATCAGTTCACCAAATTTCTTGGCGTCTTTATGATCTATTAGATAGCTTACAGCCGTTCTGCCTATATGTCCGATACCTGTAAGGCCTTCAATAAAGATAGGGTTTTCAAGATCCGGGTTTTCTTCGATAATTAACTTTGTACTGTCTTTTTCTCTGTGTTCTACCATAATTACCACATTTTTGATGAAAAATACCTGTTTTGGAGTAAAAAGTGTTATATCTTATAAGTCCATCCGATCGATTTTAAAACTTTACCTTTATGCTCTCTGGAATTCGAAGCTTCCACCATGATCCTGGATTTTTTCCCTCAAATCCCTTACCGTTTCTTTCATGGTCTTCTTGGCGTCCTCATGGTTTCTTCCCCACACCTTTATGTTATACTTTGGTGCTGAAATGTAGGATACCTCGGCTCCTTCACCTGTTGAGAGCACTTCCTTTATGACTGAAACACCATCTCCTGTCGGCACTCTGATTTTGAGATCTCCTTCCAGCTTGACTTTTTTCAGGGATATGTTGTTTTGGGCCACTTCCAGAACAGCTTCGAGGTAATCTTCAGGGATTATTTCTTTGACTTCTTCCCTGTTTACAAGACTCTCCTCGAACCCGTCAAAAGTTGTTCCAAATTTCTTCTGGAAAGGAAAAGAAATCTCTTCGTATAGTTTTTCGTAGTCCTCGTCAACCTTTTCCGCAACTTTCTTTAGGAATTTCTCGGCCTTTCTTTCCTTGTTCCATTCCTTCATCTTGTCGCTCTTCTGCTTATCGTTAACTCTCTTAAGAGAAAGGCTTATAGAACCATTATCATCTTCTTTTTCTATTACCTGTGCAACAGTTTTTTCTCCCTTTGAAACGTGTTTTCTGATATCTCTGACCCATGACCTGGCGACCTCTGATATGTGTATAAGTCCTTTCTTGTCCGGATACTCCTCGAGATTCACGTAGACAGAATGAGGGTTAATATCCTCTATCTCTGCAACTACTAGATCTCCTTTATCCGGTGTTTCCTTGTAGCTTCTCATTGTTTATTCCTATATCTATTCGATTAGTTCT
>JALDAE010000028.1 GCA_022729335.1 Candidatus Nanoanaerosalina halalkaliphila | reverse complement strand
TGAAGCAGAGAATGCCAAGTCAATCGGAATGGATGCAGAGAACACTGATTTCTTCATCCACAGTGAAAAGAAAAAACCTCTCCTGATGGATTCAGGAAAAGTTTTCTACAAGGGAGAAGAAGGCTGGGAAAAAGCCTACGAGACGTAGTCACATCTCATCAAGAGTCTCAATTCCGAGGAGTTTCATCCCCTGAGTCGTGACTTTATCGAAAATCTCTAGCAAAGCCAGTCTCCTCCTCATATCTTTCTCTTCAGCATCCAGTACAGGGCATTCGTGGTAAAAAGAATTGAACTGTTCGCAAAGACCTGAAAGATAGTTTGCAATTTTTGCAGGTTCTCTTGATGTTACAGCATCTTCGATAATACCCGGGAACATTGACATTTTTTTGAGTAAACTATACTCCACTTCCTCGAACTCACCCTCGAAAGCGCCTTTTTCATCCGTTTTTTTGAGAATGCTCCTGGCTCTTGTATTTGAATACTGAAGATAGGGACCTGAATCCCCTTCAAAAGTAAGTACTTCTTCCCAGTCAAACTCTATATCTTTCTGCTTCGTAACGGAAAGATTGGCGTATTTTAATGCTCCTATACCTATTTTTTCTGCATTTTTCATCAGTTTTTCAGAGGAAATCTTTTTCTCTGCCTTTTCAACAGCCTTATCAATCAAATCGGACAATCTGACTATGTTTCCCTCCCTTGAAGACATTGAGCCTTCTTTGAGATTAAGCAGTCCATATGATATGTGTTCACAGCCTTCCGTATTGATATCCATCATTTCGCATATCTCAAAGAGCTGTTTAAAATGTAAATCCTGTTCAGAGCCCACTACGTAAAAATTCAGGTCAAAACCCTCTTTCTCCTTCCTTTTCTTGAGGTTCGCAATATCCCTTGAAAGGTAAAGAGTGGTTCCGTCCGATTTTTTCAAAACTGTTGCGGGTAGATCAGAGTCAAACTCCACGTAAAGGCTTCCGTCCTCATCTTTTTGGATGACATTTTTCTCTACTCCTTCTTCAAGGACCTCCTTGGTGTCATCCAGTATTTTTGATTCCCCTGTCCATCTGTCGAAATATATTCCCATGCGGTGGTAGTCTTCCTTGTGGTATTCGATTGAAACCTCTCTAAATTTCTTCCAGAGCTCGAATGCTTCTTCATCTCCTTCTTCTATCTTGTTTGCCCACAACCTTCCTTTCTCAACAAGATCTTCGTCCTCATCCATCTCTTCGTGGAACTTCACATACAGCTCATAGAGATGTTCCATGGGTTCCTTCTCAAATTTTTCTCTGGAACCGAACTCTTTGTATGCATAGACAAGCTTTCCGTACTGTGTCCCCCAGTCACCTATATAATTCTCTGAATACACATCGTAGCCTACAAAATCCATCATTCTCTGTATAGAATCTCCTAGAACATTGTTCCTGAAATGACCTATATGCATAGGTTTCGCCACGTTCGGAGATGAGAACTCAACCAGTACTTTACCGCTTCTCTCCTCAATACCTAGTTTATCAGATTTTAGTTTTTCAGCTGTTTTATTGGCTAAAGTTTCGGGTTTAATAAAGAAATTAACGAATCCTGGCCCTGCAACATCTATTTTTTTGATAAAATCTTTATCAAAAGCTTCTTTGATTTTGTTTCCTATTTCCCTTGGATTTTTATTCAGTTCACCTGATAGTTTCATCGCCGGGAAGGCCAGATCTCCTCTTTCTCCTTCTGTAATCTCTATATCATTCTCATCAATACCGGTTTCAAGTATACTATTAATCTCGTCAGCTATTTCTTGTTTAAAGTATTTCATACTCACACCTTGTCTGAACTTTTACGGTAATAACTTGGTGAGTTACATTAAAAAAAAGGTATTCTTTTCTATGCAGACTCAACGGTTATATACCCAGTAAACAGGGTGACTTTAGACCATTTTAAAGGTATTTAAATAAGTTCTCGGTAAACATATAAATATACTTTTATCTATAAATTACATAGGTAAACTCACAATGATGCTGGAACACACGAATGCTTCAAGAGACAAGGACATAGACAAAATATGGGCTAGAATTGATCCACAGATGCACAGAATATATGAAATTACCAATAAGAAAGAGAAATCAAAATAAATTTATCGGAAAGAGCGGGAAATTTTTCCACTCTTCCTTGGTATTTATCTTTTACCTGTGGACATGAGCATAGTGAGGAGTAGCAACCAACCATTCTTCGTCTATACCAGCTACGTCTCCGTCAACTGATTTGACAGTTTTCTTTATTCTATCTATAGCTCTCTTCAGATCTGTCATGTCTTTTTCTTTAAGAGGTTTAATTTTTACCCATACAATATCTCCGTTTCTCAACATTTTCTGAACTGATTCAGAATCTGCAAATTCATGAAGGGTTACAACCCTGATTTTAACCTTCTTGTTCTTTTGCTCGTTTCCAGGCTCAAGTTCTACATAGTCTTCTGACTCGAGCGTTTCAATCTCCTCGTTTTTTCCACCAAATAAATTCTTAAGGGGCACAGTATAAACCTCCTACAAACATATGTTTGAACCAAGTTTACTTAAATCTAACCTGTTAAAAACAGGTCTGTTAGATTTTAAATATCTAATGTCAAAAATATTACTAGGAACATTTGGAAAGGTTCCAAAAGGTAAAGAGATATAAATGCAGGGGAACACATATCATAAGAGAGAAATCCCTCCTTAGCTCAGTCTGGCAGAGCGTCCGCCTGTAGCTCCAGACGGGTGCTGACCAATGGATGCCAGTCAGCGGAATGCCCCCCGTTCAAATCGGGGAGGAGGGACTTTCCTGTTTTTCTTTAATTTTCGAAAAAGTTAATAGAATTGAATTCCCTATTTTAAAGCATGGAACCAAAAATTGGAGCACACGTTTCTATTTCAGGAGGTTTTGTAAAAGTACTTGACAGAGAAGAAAAACTTGGAGGAAACTGTGGACAGGTTTTTGTTCACTCGCCGCGTGTCTGGAGTTTTGGAGATCTTACCGATGAAGAGGCAGAGGAGTTCAGGAAAGAATACAAAAACAGGGGATGGGGACCTATTCTGGTTCACTCCAACTACCTGATCAATCTCGCAACGCCCAAACCGGATCTCTTCAAAAAATCCGTCGAAACTTTGAAAGAGGAGCTGAAAAGAGCAGGAAAGCTTGACATGGAATATGTGGTATTCCACCCTGGAAGTCATACAGGTTCAGGTGTGGAGAAAGGTATCCAGAGTATAGTTCAGGGGCTTAACATGGTGAAAGATACGATACCCGAGGACACAAAACTACTGCTTGAGAACACAGCAGGAAAAGGCACTTCTCTTGGTAAAGATGCTGAACAGCTGGAAAAAATGATAGAGCAGTCCGAACTGACCTTCGAGGAAACAGGGATATGTCTAGATACATGCCACGCTTTTTCAGCAGGATACAACATACACAATAAGGAGGGACTGAACAAATTTATAGACGATTTTGATTCCAGAGTGGGCTGGGAAAACGTAAAGGCTATCCATCTCAACGATTCAAAACATCCTCAAGGTTCAGAAAAAGACGAACACGAGCATATCGGAGAGGGAGAGATCGGGGAAAAAGGAATGAAGCAAATCGTCAACCATCCAAAAATAAAAGAGAAACCTCTAGTTCTTGAAACACCTGTCGACAAAGAAAAAGGATACAAGGAAAATATTGAGGAGGTGAAGAAGCTTTTGGACCGTTAGTCAAAACTTATGTCCTTTACCTCCACTCCTTTCTCCTTTGATAATTTTTCTTTAAATTCCCTGATCGCCTGACCTCCTCCTTCAAGGTTCAAAATTATTATACCCTCTTCATCACCTTTATTAAAACCAACTCTGGTATTAATAATACTTCCAAAACCTGTCAATATTTTTAGGATGTTTTTAGCGTTTTTTCTTCGGTCAGAAACTTTAATAACTATTACCGAGTGCATAAACTCCATTAAGTTAGCTACAGTAATAACTTTTTCCCTAAAAAAATTTATTTAACACCTAACCCTACTTTTCTATATGGAGCCTCTTGACGAACCTCTTCTCAATGTTCTAAAAAAAGAACAACAGAGACACGGTTATCTATCCGACCATATACTGAAGCAAGTAAGTGAAGAATACAACGTCCCGATTTCTAAATTATACGGTATTTCCAGCTTTTATACGATGCTCAGAACAAATCCGGTGGGCGAAAACATTATCGAAATATGTATGTCCACTTCATGTTTCTTAAACGATTCCGGATCTCTTAAAGAATACCTGGAGGAAAAACTTGGCATAGAAACAGGGGAAACCACAGAAGACGGTAAATTCTCTCTTTTCAGGGTTTCATGTATAGGTTGCTGTAACGAACCTCCGGCGATGCTGGTTAACGGGGAACCCTACACCAAACTCACAAAAGAAAGAATAGATTTCCTGATAGAAGAGTTGAGTAACTAATGCAAATACTTAGAAAGACAAAACTAGAGTCTCTAAAACTATTGGAATCCATGAGTAAAGAAGAAATTCTGGATAAAATTGAAGAGAAATCTCTAGTCGGTAGAGGTGGTGCAGGATTTCCTACGGCTAAAAAATGGAGGATGGCAATCGGACAACAGGACGACATTTACCTTGTTGTAAATGCGGATGAAGGAGAACCAGGAACCTTTAAAGACAAATTTATACTTGAGAACAATCCCGAGACGTTTATCGAAGGAGTTATGATCGCAAGTAAAGTTCTGGATGTTGAAAAAACTTATATTTACTTGAGAGGAGAATACGAATATCTCAGAGAAGAGCTAGAACAAAAAATCAGGGAACTTAACGAGAGGACCCAGAAAAAGTTCGATATCACCGTTGTGAGAGGTGCCGGGGCCTATGTATGTGGAGAAGAAACAGCTATTTTATCTTCTATAATGGGAAAAAGGGGAAATTCAATGAAAAAACCACCGTATCCCACTCAGGAAGGGTTATGGGAGAAACCAACAGTTGTAAATAACGTGGAAACTCTTACGTGCGTACCTCAACTACTGCTCTATGATGACTGGGATCCAGATCTACGTTTGTTTTCTCTCTCTGGAGATGTGACTAATCCAGGTCTTTTCGAGGTTCCCCTTGGTGTCAAAGTATCGACACTCATAGACCTGACAAGGCCAGAGAACAAACTCAAGGCCATGTCACTCGGAAACTTTGGAGGGATAATGCCTATAGAAAAGGACTACAGGATAACTCCGGAGCTTATAAGCGGAGAACAGTGTTTTCACGGTACCTATTCACTGATCTGGATAGATGAAACAAATAATATAGTTGATATATGCAAGAACATATCCGAATTTTACACCTATGAATCCTGTGGAAAATGTACGCCTTGTAGAGAAGGTACAAAGAAAATCTTGGATATTCTTTCCAAAATCAAAAACGGAGAAGGAAATAAAAAAGATATAAATGAACTTAAAGAACTTGCTGAGCATGTTAATAATACTAGCCTCTGTGGACTTGGTAACACAGCAGGGAAACATGTGATTACAGCTATTGAGCATTTTAGAGAAGATTTTGTTGAAAAGGTGGAAAGATGAAAATAGAACTGGACGGACAAGAAGTAGAGGTGGACGGGGAAAAGACTCTTCTCGAGATATGCAGAAAGCATGGAAAAGACATTCCTACAAAATGTCATCTGAAGGAACTGGGTTCTGATTCAAGATGCAGGATTTGTCTGGTCGAAATGGACGGAAAACTGGTTACCTCTTGTTCAACAAAACCTCGAGAAAATTCAGTTATTAATACAGAAAAAGAAAATGTTATCGAAGCCAGAGATAGAAACAGAGAACTTATGAAACAGGATAAAGATAATTCAGAAGCTTATAGAATCTTTAAGGAGGTTGGCCTGGGAAACAACAGGTTCGAGCACAACGAACACAAGGTAGAGATAATGGGTCAGGCTCTGATGAGAGAGATGGATAAATGTGTAAACTGTGGAAGATGTGTAAAGGTATGCGACAAGATACAGGGAGTTCATGCCATAGATTTTGCGGGTAGAGGGCACGAATCCAGGGTCACACCTCACAATGAGAAAAAACTATCCGAAGTATCTTGTATCCGGTGTGGCCAGTGTCTTCTGAAATGCGAAGAAGATGCTCTGGTTGAAAAAAACCATATTGAAAAAGTGGAGGAAGCAATAAAAGATGAGGAAAAAACAGTTATAGCTCAGACGGCTCCAGCAGTAAGGGCTTCTCTTGGAGAGCTTTTTGATTACGAAAAAGGTGTTAATGTTGAGGGTGAGATGGTATCGGCTTTGAGAGAGAAAGGTTTTGACAAAGTATTCGATACTGTTTTTGGAGCCGACCTTACCATTGTTGAAGAAGCTGCAGAACTAATTGAAAGAATAGAAAACGGAGGTCCTTTTCCGCTGATAACTAGCTGCTGTCCTTCATGGATACTGTACATGGAGCACTTCCATAACGAGCTTGAAAAAAATGTATCAAGCTGTAAAAGTCCTCATATGATGGTAGGTGCGATGACCAAATCCTATTACGCCGAGAAACAGGATAAAGACCCTGAAGATATAGTTGTCGTTTCTATAATGCCTTGTACTTCAAAGAAATTTGAGGCATCAAGAATAGAAATGGAAAATGATGTTGATTATGTTTTAACAACTAGAGAAACAGCCAAAATGTTAAAAAATAGCGATATTCATCTTAAAGACGTTGGAAAAGAAGATTTCGACAGTCCTCTTGGTATAACAACAGGAGCCGGTAAGATATTTGGTGCGACGGGAGGTGTTATGGAAGCAGCTTTGAGAACTGCCAACGATAAACTCGGTGGAGAAGAGATTGATTTCCACCTTGAAGAAGTGAGAGGCGAACACGGGATAAAGAGAGGTGAAGTCGAAATAAAGGGCAAAAAAATAAGTTTTGCAGTGGCTCACGGAGGCAGAAACATAGAGGAAACAATCAAAATGTTGGACGAGCAGGAGATTCATTTCGTTGAATTCATGTCGTGTCCAGGAGGATGTGTATGTGGAGGAGGTCAGCCAAAAACAGATGAAAACCTTTTCCCCGAAAGAGCCGGGGCACTCTATATAAGTGACGAAAACTCAGATCTGCGGCTCTCACACGAAAACCCTGCAATACAGCAGTTATACGAAAACTTTCTGGAAGAACCGTTATCAGAAAAGTCAGAAGAAATCCTTCACACTTTCTACTTTGACAGAGATAAATTCTGATTAAGTTAATACTTCCCCAGTTTCTTTTCAAACAAATTTTTGGACCATTCAACCAGGTCCAGGCCTTCATCATAATTTCTTTCATGAATTACTTCTTCAGCCATTGTCATAGAACTCTTTAAATCCGATAAATCTCGGTCAGTCTCCATTTTCTCCAGATACTCATTTGACAACATAACCCTTGCATGCATCATACCGAAAAACCTTGGCTCTTCTTTTTCAATAGCTTTTCTTCCAAATTCCACAGCTTCGGATAGATCCTCCCTTATTGCCTCTATATAGCCTCTCTCCCTTATCTTCTTCATTGAAGTGCTCGGAATTTTTACTCCAAGTTCCTCGGAATATTTTTCTGCCTCGCGTAGATGCCTCTCCATCTTGTAAACATCTCCAGAAACAGCAAATTTTCTTGAGATATCCATCTTCGTTGGAATACCTCTCTCATAGGCTCTCTCCATGATCCTTTCTCTCAAATTTTCAGAAACTTCCGCTTTCTCCAGATTGTACTCGGCTCCCTTAACCATGCCAAGCTCTGCACTCATCTTTGCCTCGTACTCGTATCCTCCCTCAAGAATATCTTCCTCGGAGAAACGGAATTTGTCAGGGCTCATAAGAGCTTAGTAAAAACTAACCATTAAATAGTTTTTTACTGTTCGATGAAAAAATCACTTCCCGAATTTTCTCTTGGTTGATTCATAAAAATCGACTGCCCTGTCGAATTCTTTTTTATCTAGTTCAGGCCATAGATGGTCGGAGAAAAAGAGCTCTGCATACGAATTCTGCCATAAAAGAAAGTTGCTCAGTCTCTGGTATCCACCGGTCCTTAAAACAAGATCGACATCTGAATCATTGTAAAGCTGACTTTGTAGATTCTCCTCGTTGAACTCCATATCTTTTTCAGCCAGTTTTTCGGCAGCATCAACTATCTCGGTCCTGCCACCATAACCCATACATATATTGAGACTGTAATCATCGTATTCAGAAGTAACCTCTTCAAGTCTGTCCATGGACTCCTTGACCGGTCCAAGGTACTCTTCTTTCCCCAGAAAATCCACGTTAACCTCGTTATCATGTATAAGATCAGAATCAGCAAGTTTAGTTACCTTCCTGTTGAAGAGATCAAACAATAAATCCAGTTCTTTGTCATCTCTCTTTAAATTTTCAGTGCTCAAAGCATAGAAAAAAACTTCATCCAAGCTTTCATGATCAATAACCCATTCATAAACCTCTTCAACTTTTTTAAAACCTTCTTGATAGGCTTCTCCATAACTTATGCCGTTCTTATCAGCATATCTCCTGTTTCCATCAGGTATAATTCCCAGTGTTTCCAGTTCATCGCTTTTTTCTGACATTTTTTAAAACCACAAATAACCTTTTTGACACTTAATAGTTTTAAAAATTTCAGCCAAATATTAATTATAGCTCATGACGATGAATTATTTTACAAAAACAGGTAAAGAAGATGTTGAAGAGATCTACGATATTGCTAGAGATGATTACAAGGAAAGTATCGAGAGATTCAAAGACGTCACGGGCTACAGGGATATCGAGTTCGGCGAACTGCCTGATATAATAGGCGGTGTCACAATACCGTATATTGATCCATCCGGAGAAAGTCTTGACGTGAAAGGCGGCCAAATAATTATGAACGACAAGTACCTCGAAAATCCCGGTTCCGAGGAAAACTTCAAAGAGTTTCTAGGAGCACTTTTCCACGAATCAGGTCATCTAGAAGACTTCAGACTTGAATCTGAGAAAGAATACGGTTTCACGAAAAAAGAAAGGGAGTACAAGACACTTCTCTCCGAAGGTCTTTCCTCTAACCTGGGTCTGAACGGTTACCCCGAAGCCGAAAAGTTTTACAGTGAATTCTTTGACAGGGCTACTGACAATTTCTATGAAAAAGTTGTTGGAGACAAAGAAGACATGGAATACGGGGAAGTACTTGAGGAGATGAGTGAAGAGAGGTATCTGGTGCACGTTGGGCTTGATACGGAGGAAGACGTATACGACTTTCAGATGCTCGACCGTGAGTTAGGAGATCTGGACGAGGAAGAAATATACGATCTTATGGATGAAGTTTACAACGGTAACGTTGACAGGGAAAAAAGCTACCTGATAGATTTCAGGGAAGAAGACATCGATGCGGACAAGATAGCCAGGCATTACCTCGAGACGCACGAAAGAGTCGAGAACAATATATTGAATTTTGAAAAAGAGATGAAGGACTCAGGTAAAAACATACCTTCAGAGGTCCTGCCCTACCTAGATGATGCCTGATCGTTTCTTTAAGAGGTGGTTTCTAAAAATGAAAATTTCTGACAAAGCTGAAGAATGGATAGACAGGGGAAGTTATAGAAAAAAGATACTGGCGGATCAGGAAACCCTGGGAAAGGGGAAACTCATTCAGATCGTTGAGATAAAACCGGGTGAAACAGTTAAACCTCATAAACACGGAAACACAGAGGAAACATTCCATATACAAGAACCCGCTGGCAAGATAGAGATAAATGGAGAGACGATCGACACTGAGAAGAACCAGATCATAATATGCGAGCCCGGTGATGTACACAAAGTTATAAACAATACGGAAGAGACTCTCAGAATACTTGTTATGAAAAAAAACTATGAGGAGAACGACACGGAATGGTTAGAAGATGGATAGGTACAGGGAT
>JALDAE010000054.1 GCA_022729335.1 Candidatus Nanoanaerosalina halalkaliphila | reverse complement strand
CTTGCCTTCCTGGCTATTTCACCGGCTTTCCTGTACTTCTCTATTGTTTCCTCGTCCATCAGTTATCACAAAATTTTTCCGTTCCAAAAGTTTTAACGTTTAAACCAAAAATCAGGAGAACCTTCCAAGACCCGACTGTTTTCCCTCGCCCTTGAGCTGGGACTCCGTGTAACCGAATACCTTCAGAACCCTTTCCGCTACAGGTATTATCTGCTTTTCAATGTAATAACTCGGATCGTAATTGTTTGCGTACTTTGTGATCTCCGCCTTTTCAGAAATCGATTTACCGCTCTTGGTGATCACATAGTCTATAGTGTCACCCGGTCCTATATCTTCTCCACGTTTTATAGCTTTCTTAGCGGCTTCCACATGAGGAGCTTTCGTGTCGTAGTTCTCAGGTTTCTTTGTCAGGGTCGTGTATATCTTCAACTTCTCTATAGGTATCTCTCCCTTTTTCAGTTTATCGATGGTGTCTTTGACTATCTGATAGGCCTCCTCGACATCTTTCTCTAGTACCTTTTCCAGGACTTTTTTCTGAGTTTCTTTGGCAATAGGCGACCAGTCCCTCCTGACGTATTCGAACCCGGTGATCTTCAGACTGCCGTCCGGCCTCATCAATGCGTACTTCTTTTTCGCTCCTCTGCCCTTGTCCGTGTACGTGAAAAAACCTCTTTTGAACATTCCCTCAAGCTCTAGCTCCATAAGGCCCGGCAGTTCATCATTTATCCGGTCACCGAAATCCTCTATCTTGCTCTCTATATCATCCGCCTTGAGAAAAACAGAGTCAGTGTCGCCGTAGACCACTTCCATACCCATTTTTTCAGCTATCTGGATAGTGTGCTGGATATAATCTCTTCCCAGTTTAGTGGTGGCTTCTGCACATTCTTTTGAATACCATCTGGCCGAGGAGTAGCCCATATACCCATAAAAAGCATTTGAAAGTATCTTTAAAGCGTTCTGTCTGTTGTCAATATTCCTGTATCTCTGTGTACCCCCATCAATTTGTTTCATCTCTTTTTTGATTTCATATCTCTCTGTGACAAGGTTTTCAAGTATATCAGGGAAAAAGCCTTTTTCGTCCTGGCAGAAAACATACTTTTCCTCTTCCATATCGACTTCCAGGTTCTCCTCGCAGTCCTCCCTGTCAAGGGTATCGGGCGAAATATTGTGCGACACAATGATCGTCGGATAAAGACTTTTGAAGTCGAACAGAGCTATCTTCTCGTGTATTCCTTTCTCCGGTTCATAGACAAATGCACCCGTAAACCTTCCTGAAGTCCTTCTGTCCCTTATCTGGTACTGCTTTGGCCTGTTAGGCACAAGCATGTTTTTCTTTGATGCTTCCCTGATAAGAAAGTTTTCCACGAGCTGTCCATAGGATGTCCGGCAGGTATCAAAAGGAGTTATCCCGATAAGAGATGAAAGAGTGAATATCTGCGGAACGGTGTTTTCTGCAAGTTCATATGCAAGTTGAGAGTCTTTTAAAGCATATTTGGCAAGTTTATCCAGTTCAAAATTATTTCTCCAGGACTCTTTAATATCAGAAAACTCCATGTCCTCTTTTTTCTTCCCAAGTACTTCTTCAGCCACGGAATCAAGATCCAGGGTCTCGGAGTCCAAAGTCCTCGAGATAACAGTGGAGACAAAGGGATACAGGTCTATATGTATCGTTCCGCCCAGTTTGGCCGCGTAGTTCCTGCCCCTTCTTAGAAACTTGACCTCTTCTTCCGTCTCTCCAAGCACCAGATCCATCCCGTGTTCCTCAAAACGATCCCTTAAAACCTTGAAATCGTACTGATCTGTATTGTAACCTGTTATAACGGTGTTTTCCCGCTCTCTCATGATTTTTTGAACCTTTGAAAGAAGCTCTTTCTCTTCACCAACTGTTTCCACATAATCTTTTTCGAAATCCTGGTCGTTGGCTACAATAACTTTCTGAAAGTCTTCCCCATAGAAAGAGCACATTACAACTTTGTCATCAACCACCTCGAGATCGAAAGCAAGTATCTCGGGATCAAGAATATCCCTATCGTCTTTCTGCTCGATTTTTTCGAGCTCGATTTCCATGTGACCATCGCTCTCAGAGATTTTTTCTCCCTCAATCAAAACTTTGGAAGGAGGCCTGAGACCCTTGTCTATCAGATATCTCTTGTAGAAAGGAATGCTAAACTCGTTTAGACTTTTGACTTCTTCCCATTCAATTACCTTGTCTTTAAGCTTTGGAACATGTCTGGGATGTTCCAAGAAAGTCTTCAATACTTTTGAATCGTCCCAAAGAGCCTTCTTGTTTTTTAATTCTGTGTGAATCACCTGGATCTTGTCCCCTTTCTCCTCGAACTTTAAGTCCAGTAGCCTGTCTTCAAGCTCCTCTTCTTTCCCCTCAACAGGCGTTATGTATAAATAAGGTCTAAAATTTCTTTCACGGGCCAGAACGGTTCCTTCCGAAGTTCTAACAAAAAGATTTATCACCGGTTCCCCGTCCTCCGTCCGGTAGTTCACATCAAATAGATGACCCTCCAATTCCATGTGGTAATATTTTCAGATGGTCTTTATAAGTAGGTGTGATTCCGGACCGGTATATGGTCTTTTCCACCAAAAGAGTATTATTAAGGGAGTGTCAATATTGCTTTGTTGAGCATGTTTGGGAACGATGACGAAGAGGAAAAAAGGAAAGAAAGGCAGCGAAAAAAGAGAATAAATAATTTGAAAGACAGGATTGACAGTCTTGACGAGAGAATAAATGGGCTGAAATCCAAGATAAATGATTTTAAAAACCAGACAGGAGATATAGAAGAAGCTGTCGAGCAGAAGCTCCAGAGCGTTGAAGAAGATGTTTCTAAGCTGGAAGAAGATCTGAGCGGCGATATCGATAAAATTGAATCCGAGATCAACAAGATCGATTCAAAAATGTCCGATCTCGAAAAAGAGGAAGAGTACGAAATAGAGAAGGTTGAAAGCGAATTAGAGGAAATGAAAAATAACATAGAGGAATCAGTAAAAGCCATTAGAGGCAGACAGCACGATCTAGAAGAAAAAGTTGATACGGAGTACAAACCAGAGCTTGAAAGGGAGCAAAAGCTTCTTAACAAGATTCTGGACACCATGAAGTATATCCAGGACAGGTTGACTGCTTACGGCAGGATTAAAAAAGATCTTGAGAAACTGACTAGAAAGGTTGATGATCTGGAAACAAAGGTCAAAGGTAATGTTGGTCACTCCGAATTTGATAAGTTCAAAAGGAGAACTCGGGAGCAGATTAAGAGGTTGGAATCTCGGTTGGATATGGTTGTTGACGAGATTTGAGTTGTTTATTTCTCAAAAGTTTTATAAAGGGGTTTACACAATTTTTGAATAGAGGTGAAAATATGGCTGAACTACCACTTGCACCACTGAAGAGAATTCTGAAAAATGCTGGGGCTGAAAGAGTTTCTGACGATGCCGTTGAGGCACTCAGAGATGAAGTTGAAGATCAGGCCCATGACCTAGCTGGTAGAGCAAAAGATTATGCTCACCATGCTGACAGAAAGACTGTTCAGAGAGAGGACGTCAAAGCTGCTAGAAGGTAAATTAGCGGCTTTCAACCTCTCCATTTTTTCTTTTTTATACCTGTATTTAGAATTAAAACATTTTGTGTTCTATATTTAGTTGGAATGTTGAGGAACAGTTTTATCTTTCTGGATGGTGTAGGAGAAAAACTGGAGAGAAATATTTGGAGCCAGGGAGTTCATAACTGGGAGAGTTTCAGGGAGAAAGATGATGTCAAGGGCATAGGTAACAGCCGCAAAAGAAAATTCGATGATTTCTTGAAAAAAGCGAAGATGAACTATGAAAAAGAAAACAGGAAGTTCTTCAGGTACCAGTTTCCAAAAAACCATTACTGGAGGCTTTACAGGGAGTTTTCGGATGATGTAGCGTATATCGACATTGAAACAACCGGCCTGGACTTCAGCAGTAACAGCATAACAATGGTGGGTATCTACGATGGAGAAGAGTCCAAAGTGTTAGTAAAGGGTAAAGGATTAACCAAAGAACGTTTACAGCAGGAACTGGATAAAAACACACTTCTTGTATCTTTTAACGGTAAAAGATTTGATAT
>JALDAE010000010.1 GCA_022729335.1 Candidatus Nanoanaerosalina halalkaliphila | reverse complement strand
TGGTCTTGTCACTATCCATCGTAACAGTGATCTGCTCACTGTCATCAAAAACATCACCTGTCCAACCATCAAACTCCCATCCTTCTTCAGGTGTGGCCGATAAATCAACGACTTCACCTTCTTCATAGGAGTAAGTTCCCGCAGGAGGGGTTGTTGAGCCCTCACCTTCTGTCTCAATTGTCAGATCGTATTTCTCAATTTCTTCCTCGAAATTAGCAGTAATGGTCTTGTCACTATCCATCGTAACAGTGATCTGCTCACTGTCATCAAAAACATCACCGGTCCAACCATCAAACTCCCATCCTTCATCAGGATAAGCATTAACAGTTACTTGTTCACCTTCCTCATAGGTATGAGTACCTTCCGAAGGATGAGTACTACCCTCACCATCAACATTAATGGTCAGATCGTACTCCTCAACTACATCTTCCTCTTCAAAGTACGCCGTGTAGCTCTGGTCTTCGGTAACATCGGTCTCCTGTCTTGTTGGATTCTGGTATCCATCGCTCCACTGGTCAAACTTGTAACCCGTGTCCGGTACCGCTGTAACTGATGTACCGTCTTCTCCGTGAGCAACTGTCTGACTTGTATCTCCATCAATGTATCCTCCTGTACCTGCGGAGTACTCCAGATCGTATTCGATCAAACTAAAATCAGCAACAACCTGCCTGTCCTGAGTCATTTCAACCGAACAAGTTGTTCCGAAACAGTCTCCACTGAAACCATCAAACTCGTAACCTGTAGAAGGCTCTGCTGTAACTGAAACCGTATCTCCATAAGGGTAAGAGTTGGTTCCGGAAGGACTGGTTGTTCCCTCTCCTTCACCAACTATAACAGAAAGATCGTACTCTTCCTGGACGTAGTGAGCTGTTACAGTCATGTGGTCTCCATCTCCCACGTAAACGTCACATGTTCCTTCCTCAACACTGGAACTGTAACATCCTTCCCATTCCAAAAGCATCGTATCTTCATAAGGAACAGAAAGAACTGTCACATGTCCATCATCTCCAAAAATAGGGTCATCTCCCTCGTAAACTCCAGGAATAGGATCTGTAGATCCTGCTTCTCCTTCTGTCCTGATTTCTAGGCTTCGATCAGCTGTGACCTCTTCAAAGTTTGCCGTTATCGACTTGTCGCTGTCCATATATACTGATGTGCTGCTTCGAGAAGTTGTGATGTCTCCGGTCCATCCACTGAAAGACCATCCGCTGTCCGAACTTGCTGAAACATCTACGGTTTCTCCTTCTTCGAAAGTTCTAGAACCTTCAAACGGGCTTGTAGAACCCTGTCCATCTGTATTTATCGTTAAAGTGTATTCCTCTGGCTCGTCAACTTCCTCAAAATTAGCTGTTATGGACTTGTCGCTGTCCATCGTAACTGTTGTCTCCCGGTCAGTACTGTAAATATCTCCTGACCAGCTGTCAAACCTCCATCCATCTGCGGGGTCTGCAGTGACGGTTACTTCTTCACCATACTCATATGAAGTGGTGCCAGAAGGTGATGTGTGACCCTGTCCAGAGGTACCAACATTAAGATCGTAGGTCTCTCCTACACCGTCACCGAAGTAAGCCGTAACGGTAACTGTCTCGCCCGGATCTGCATGTACATAACAAAGGTCGTCATCAGTATCGTAACAACCTTCCCACATGTAGAACTCTTCCTCTAAACCATATGCCAGGATAGGTCCATCTATCTCATCCATTGTATAAGTACCGGGTGTCGGATCCGTAGAACCGTGTCCCTCTGTCTGTATATGGACTCCTCCAGCCAATGCTATCTGAGAACCAGTAGCAATGACTAAAGAAAAAATCATCATGAATAATGCAATCATACCGGCTTTTTTTAATAAACTGTTTTCCTCAAAATATCCTTTGAATCTTTCCCCCACAAAATTTTCTATAGTCATGGATATCATTACCCAAATTGGAAATGAGTTTTATAAATGTTTGTACTTTGAAGTAAGAAAGGTATTTCTTTCCGTTATAGGTATAACTGATACCCTGAGAAGTATTAAAATCGTTAAATAAACCATCATTTGATTAAAAGATAAAAGGGTTGTATAAAAACAGATATCCACGAAAAAACCATCAACAGAAAAAACAAAAAATGTTTTAGGTATCCAAAAAATGGGAAATCAAAAGTTTGAACTGATGTGTCCCGCGGGAGACATGAGGTCTTTAAGGGCTGCTATAGATGCGGGTGCTGATTCGGTATATTTCGGTGTCGGAGCACTGAACATGAGGGCGAGAGCCGCAAACTTCGAGCTTGAAGACCTTGAAGAGATTGTAAAGATATGCAATAGTTCCGGTGTGAAGTCCTATCTAACCCTCAACACGGTGATGTACGACGAGGACCTGGATACAATGGAAGAGGTGTGTGACAGGGCCAAAAAAGCCGGTATCGATGCCGTCATTGCCTCTGATATAGCAGTGATGAAATACTGCAACGAAATAGATCTTGAGGTCCACATGTCCACGCAGGCAAACATATCGAATATAGAGGCGGTCAAGTTTTACTCCCAGTTCGCAGATACTGTTGTTCTTGCAAGGGAGCTCTCAGTAGATCAGATAGAAGAAATTTCAAGAAAGATCAGGGAACAAGAGATTAAAGGGCCCGGAGGAGAACTTCTGGAGATCGAGGTTTTTGCACACGGAGCTCTATGCGTAGCGGTTTCCGGAAAGTGCCATATGAGCCTTGTTCAGTACAACCACTCCGCCAACAGGGGAGACTGTCTACAGGCCTGCAGGAGAAAATACCTTGTCAGAGATATGCAGACAGGTGACGAGCTTAAACTGGGTAACAACTACGTGATGTCTCCGAAAGATCTGTGTACAATAGGGATGCTCGACAAACTTGTGGATGCGGGTGCCAGAGTGTTCAAGATCGAGGGAAGAGCAAGAGGTCCCGAGTACGTTCACACCGTGGTAAAAACTTACAGGAATGCTCTAAAATCCATAAAAAATGGAAGTTATACCAAGGACAAAAAAGAGGAGTGGAGAAAAGAACTGAAGAAAGTTTTCAACAGAGGTCTCTGGGAGGGAGGTTACTACATGGGGGAGAAGACCGAAATGTGGTCCGGCACCTACGGGACAAGGGCAACTACGAAGAAAGTTCAGATAGGGAAAGTCATCAATTACTACAGGAAACAAGAAGTTGCTGTGATAAAGCTTAACGCCAACAGCTTTCAGAAAGGAGACGAACTGCTTTTCACGGGAAACAAGACCGGGGCTCTGTACGAAGAAGTTGATGAGATCAGGGTCGATGACGAAAAAGTGGAAAAAGTTGAGAAAGGAGATATCGCCACAGTCAAGGTCCAGGAAAGGGTAAGAGAAAACGATGATGTTTACGTCATAAGGGAAAGAGAAGAATAATATCTCTAGTAAAAATAGTTCAGACCTTTCTTTCTAAACAGGAAATAAGCTGCCATTCCTCCAACAAGGTTGGAAACTATAAAACCTACCCATATACCTGTAACTCCCATGTAACCGGAAGCAAAGTACGATACAGGAACTCTGACGATAGCCATAGCTAGTATTGTTATCCCAGCAGCGACCGATGTTTTTCCGGATCCCCGGAAACCTCCGTTGAAAGATACCCATACACCCACGAATCCGAAAGTTCCGGCCACAAATCTCAAGAACTGTGACCCTGTCCTTATAACCTCTGCATCACTTGAAAAAAGCGATATCAGGAATTCCGAGCCGAAAAAAACGAAAACTCCCAGGACCGTGAGCAGGAGGAAAAGGAACTTGGCGGACAGGTAGTTCGCCTTCAAAGCTCTATCAGTCCTTCTTGCACCTATGTTTTGACTTGTCATCGTGGATATGCCTCTTGAAGCGGCCATTGCAGGTAAGAACACAAAAGAGTAAATCCTTGAACCTATACCATATCCAGCTACAACAGCTGTGGAAAACTGTCCTATTATGGCTACCATCGCGTTTACGGAAAGTGATTCCGCCGTCACCTCTATAGAAGAGGGTAAACCAACTTTAACCAGTTTTTTGAAAAAACCCGGGTCGGGTACAAGGTATTTGGCCCTTATCTGTATTCCCTTGTTCCCGGAAAAAAGTATAAGCAGACCGATCATGAACGCCACTCCGCGGCACAGGATCGTGGCATATGCGGCTCCCTCAACACCCATCTTGGGAAAAGGACCTATACCGAAGATAAGAAAAGGATCAAGCGTTATGTTCAATACCACTGAGACAAGCATGACCAACATGGGTGTTATAGTATCTCCAAAACCTCTCATCAACGATATGAAAACCGAAAATCCGAATATAAAAAATATTCCTATCGAAATTATCCTCAAATAACCTGAAGCTATGTTGAGAACTTTATCTGAGGCTCCAAGGATTGACAATATTTTTTCAATGTTGAAGTATGCCACGACACCCATCAAAAAAGAAACCAGCATGCTGAATGTAAGGGTCTGGGAGGCAGTGTAATCAACCATTATTCTGTTCTTCTCACCCTTGAACTTCGCTACCAGTATACTGCCTGCTATTGATACTCCTATACCCACAGAGATCATCAAAAAACTAACCGGAAAACTGAAGGTGACAGCGGCAAGGGCATCCTTGCTCAACTTTGATAGCCAAAAGGTATCTGCAAAGTTATAGGCCATCCTCAACAGGTTGATAACTACTATGGGAAGAGATAGGTATAGTATGGACTTGGATATATCGTCCTGCTCCAAGTCAATGGCTACGTCCCCCTTAAGTATTGAAAAAATCTTGTTCATTGGTAAAACACCTGCAGAAGAAATATCCGTCCTATATTTCCGATCCGCAAAAACCCCTATATATCAAGTTTAACAGGTAGTTAAGACCTGAAAAAGACTATTCTAATCATTAAACAGGGAATTTTTTTATAATTATCGGTTAAACGGATTTAACACGGTTATATAAAAAATAAACGGTTTTTAAGTGAATTAATTTAAACCAAATATAGAACTTGAATACCCTGATAACAGGATAATCAACCGAGAAGTTACCTTTCCTGAAAAAGCAGGATTACCGGTATAACAGTGACAGCTGCCAGGAAGCAGGAAAAGACACCTATAGACATAACTGTTCCCAGATCAGCAAGGAACTCAAGCCTGCCGAATTCAAAAGCCCTGAAACCTATAAGAAGGCTCATCGTTGTAATAGACATTGGTAACATGACATTCGAAAGTGTTGTCTTCATCGCCTGAATCCTGTCCTTTTTCCTGAGTTCCTGCTTAAACCTGTTAGTCACCTGGATACCAAAATCATCTCCAATAGCCATTATCATGGTAAGAACTCCGGACATCTCGCTGCTGATCGGAATCCCAAGAGTTGCAATAACACCCAGAGTGATGATCTCCCCAAATACAATAGTTAAGAATACTGTAAGACCGTATCTTATCGAGAGGAAAAAAGTAATCAAAAGTCCAACAAGCAACAAAGCGGAAAAAGCCGTTGTTCTGTAGAGAGTGGTGTCAACCTCTTCCAGTATTTCGCTTACCATGAACGTATCGCCGGATCCATATGTTTCAACACCTCCAGGGTTCTCAGTAACTTCGAAAACATTATAAGCTTCCTCGGCAAACTCTTCTTTCTCTTCCTGGTTCATGTCATAAAGGCTCAGCCTGATAACCGCAACAGAATAATCATCCGAATACATGTAAGAGAGAGGTTCCTCATCATCCTCCAGAGATTCGAAATAAGGGTCGGTACTGTAGACCGCAAGATAATCCTCTAAACTCGATAGACCTTCAGATATACTGGAAACAGAATCAGAAAACGTTTCAGATGCTTCAGACATATCCTCAAGGCCTTCCCTTATTTCTCCGGTTCCATCGACAAGCTCATCCATGCCGCCGGAGACCTCATCCAGTGAAACCTCCAGCTGATCCAGGAAATTACCTATATCATCGAGAGCATCCCCGAGATCCTTAACCCCTCTGTCGACCTCCTCCAGACTTTCTTCAATCTCTCCAATGCCATCAGCCATCATCTCAAGTTCTGAACTCAACAATGAAAGGTTGCCCGATACATCCGTCAGGTTGTTTTCAAGGCCTGTAGATAGCTCTCCTATTCCATCCGAAACCTGTTCAATCCTTGTAATGTTCTCCTCATATGCTGCTTGTTCTGTTTGATCTCCCTCAACTTCGAATTCACGAAGGTTAGAAGCAACAGTATCAAGCTCTGCCTCAATTTCGTCCAGTTCACCCGAAACACCGGCCGCCATTCCATCGATCTCATCTGCCATTGTATCAAGCTCGTCAGAGACCACGTAAAGCTGGTTCTGAATACCTTCAAGTTCGTCTCTGGTATTCTGAATACCGCCGGAAAGTTCGGAAACATCTCCCCCAACCTCCATCTCATCTATCTGATCAACTATCTCATCGATGCTTCTCTGAGTGTCTTCTAGACCTTTTTCGGTTTCTTCAAGACCTTCCTCCATGTTCAAAATCTCTTCAGCCTGGTTGTCCAGACCTTCCTCTATCTCCTCAAGGCCTTCAACAGATTCTGATAAGATCTCTCTTTTGTCAACAGGCTCACCGTGGGTAACGTTGTTCTCCTCTATGAACTCCATTACCCTGTACTTTGAATGAGGTATCCTTCCTTTATCATCAATCAGTCTGGTGGCCAGCGAGTCAACGGAACTGACATCTTCCATGTCCTCTACCTGCTGTCCAAGTATATTCATATACCTCAGAAAATCGGGGTCCCTGACATCCCTTATCTCGTCAGACCCTGGGTTATTGGGATCAACCTCGAGAACTATATTTGCGGATTCACCGGAGACCCTGAACTCCTCCCCTATGAAATCAAGTGCCTCTACAACATCTATGTCATCAGGTACAGTATCACGGTACTCTGAAGACTCCATCTCAAGATTTGTTGCCTGAATACCTGTGAAAACTATGACAAGGATTGAGATGATAAATATGAATACCATGTTCTCCACGAGGAAGTCCGCGTACCTCTCAAATATTTTAGTCACTCTCACCACCTCCACGGAAAAACAAACTCGTGTACTCGATAGAAAATATCAGAAGAGGGCTCACTACCAGTGCAGACAGCAAACTATTAATTATTCCAAGTGCAAGAAAAATACCCAGATCCTCTATCATTGGAAAAGTAGCTATCAATAGAGCAAGGAATCCAGCAGTTGCAGTTGTTGCAGAACCTGTCATGGAAGCTCCAACATACGGTATGGAACCATTTAAACCATCTCTAACCTCATCTAATGTAGGTGTTTCAGATACCTCTTCTTTATACCTCTCAACGGCGAAAGATCCATACTCGACCGCCATACCCAGTATCATCGGACCAACCATTACCGTTGCTATCGTTACAGGTATATCTATTATAGCGATTGTACCCAGAGTCCAGGTGAGGCCGAACAGTAGAGGAACAAATATAGCCGCTCCCCACTTGAAAGATTTCTTTACAAGCGATATAAACAGATAAATCAGAACACTTGCCCATAAAGTCGTCACCATCATATCGCTCTCCAGGTATCCAAGTATCTCAACCCTGAGAGGGGTTGTACCGGTAAGCACGCCGTCCAGGTTGTACGGGCCACCAACCTGCTCCACGTTTTCCTCGACATCTTCGTTGAATTCCTGAATGCTGACCTCGTCATCAGGTATGTTAGCGGTAATCTCAACCATTGTTGCCGTGTACTGCTTGTTAAAAAGGTTATCAGTTCCTTCAACCTGTGAAAGAACTCTTTTTACTCCTTCTTTTCCGTCGGGTATGTTTCCATCTCCAAAAAAGGAAGCTACAGACTCAACATTATCTATCAAGGGCTCGTCTTCAAGTTCTCTGTGAAGTTTAAAGATCGATTCAACTGCTTCAGGATCTCTTATGTCCTTTATTCCTTCTTCAGAAACATCAGCCTCAAGAAGAACCACAACATGGTCCGATCCACCTATCTTGTCATAAAGCATCTCGCTCGACTGTATCGCATCTATATCCTGAGGAAGCTGATCCATAAAATCCGAGGAGAAATATATGTTAGTGGCGGAGTAGCCCATCACCAGGGTGAAGACCAGGACGAAAAAAAGAAACATGAAAGGCTTCTTCATCTGAAATTTATTGAACTTTTTCAATCCTTTCTCAATAATCTCCATCCTTCCACCTGCAGACCTTTATTCGGAGCTGTCCTCGGGTTCATCCTCTTCTTCTTTGCGTGACCTTTTGAACTTCACGACGATCCATACCAGTATAACCAGAACAATCAGAGGCGGAATAGCGTAAAGCAAAGCCTCAGAAAAAGGAAGACTCATTTCTGTGACAACTTCAACCGGAACGGTCTCAGTCTCGGTCTTGACCTCCTCGCCATCAATATATCTTATTTCAGCATCCAGAAGATACTCCTTCAGATTCGCATCCTCATCAACTGTAAACCTAAAAACTGCCTCCGAACTGGAATCTCTATCGAGATCACCTATATAATCATAGTTCTCGTCAAAATCTATTGGTTGATCGGAGTCCGTAAACATCCTTGCGGATATGGAATCAGCTCCTTCACCTTTATTCCTTACATTGAACCTCAGTTCAGCCTCATCGGACTGGCCAAGATCTTCAGGGTAAACTCTGATATCCTCTACATTGAGATTCGGGGAAGGCCTTACATCAAGAGGTATCTCGAAAGTTTCAACCACTTCTTCATTGTTTGAATAATGGTTAACTTCCATCTCGCCGTAGTAAACACCTGAATCAACCGTTTCATCCACGTCTATATAGAAAACAGCTTCCCTTGCCCCTCCCTCATCTATTCTGCCAACACTATCTCTCAAAGAGTAACTGTTGCTCTGTTCGAATCCTTCAGGCAGTTCAAGTTCAGTATTAACGCTTTTCGCATCTGCACCTCCATTGTTCTCTAGAGAAATTTCAAGCCTAACATCATCAGTATCCGCCTTTACATCCAGTGGCTCGGATGAAATACTTCCAACTCCGAGGTTAACTCCCTCGTCAACTTTAACCTCTATCTCTCTAGTGATCCAGTAATCGTGTTGATCGGACTGGCAAGCGACCGGGATACTGTTCCATCCCTCTACCGCATCTATATCGGTCCTGACAGTGTACTGGAGAGTGGCCTCCTGTTGAGGTGCGAGTCGGCCAATTCTTCTAGTGTACAGGTCATCACCTATTGAAGCTCCGGTTGGCTGGTTGTCGTCAAGGCTGAAAGGATAATCAGGTCTTATTTCACAGGTAAGGTTGTCCGCATGACTCTCTTCCGCTATATTTTCAACCTGTATCCACAGGTCAAAATAACTTCCAGCCTCCACCGGTACAGGATCATATCTCAGGTTGGTGACTGTAAGAGCTGGACTATTAGCTACTGCTAATGAAGTTGAGAAAAGTAAAAACAGGGCAAATGTAAGAATTTTGTATTTCTTCATCATATAATATTTACAAATTTCTGAAAGTTAAAAAATTTATGAACTGCCCTGTATTTTTTATAATTATATATTATACTCCAACAATCATCCGTTCCATGCTGGCATACTTTCAAGTTTCCTCTCAACATATTTTCTCGCTCTCCTTCTATCGTTAACATCTCTTTCATCCATTATCCTGTCAACGACTTTTTCCCTTACTGCTCTTCTCGATAGAAGGTTTCCGTTGTGATCCGCACACTCATTACAGAACGGGATTTCAGTATCTTTTCCAGCATGTTCGTCCTCAGAAACAAGATCCTTTCCGCAGCTATCACAGCTATTTGACATAGATTTCCACCACTATATCTTAATGGTAATACCCTACCTAAATATTTTTCCCCATTTTAGGCCTATAACAAGAGAAAAAACCGGGAAAAAGAGGGAAAAACATCCCCTATCTAATTATTGACAGGGTTCGCTAAATCCTCCAGGTTCTCTATAGTCGTACTGATAAGCCTTTCAAGTGCTTCTTCGCTGTTAAACCCATTATGAGGTGTAACAACTACATCATCTCTTTTTATAAGGATGTGGTCATGTAAAATGGTTTGAAGATCGCATTTTTCCTCCATTTCCCCAAGATAATCTATATCTTCTGATAGTCCACATTCATCCTCAAGAACATCAAGTCCTGCAGCCCTGACATCCCCTCGGTCAATAGCCTTGATAAGTGATTCGGTTTCAACTAGACCTCCTCTGGAAGTATTTATAAGTACCGTCCCATCCATCTTTTTGAACTCTTCATCGGAGAACATGTGTTCCGTGTGTTCATTTAGAGGGCAGTGAAGGGAGATAACGTCAGAAGTCTCGACAATTTCATCGAAGTCCACGTAATCAAAACCTATCTCTTCAGCGGCTTCATGATCCGGAAACGGATCATAGGCTATAACATCCATCTGAAAACCTTTTGCAATCCTTATTGCATGTTTTCCAATGGATCCTGTACCCACAACACCAAAAGTCTTTCCTTTAAGGTCGAAACCTCTCAATCCCTCGTGGTCAAAAGATCCGTCCTTCACCTTGTTGATGGCGCTGTAAAGTTTTCTTGATACTGATAAAAGAAGAGCAAAGGTATGTTCTGCTACAGTATTGGATGAGTACTCAGGTACATTGCATACTGTGACATCCATCTCATCAGCCGCCTCAAGATCCACGTGGTCGAATCCTGTTGATCGGCAGGCAACAATATCGATATCTAAAGTCTCCAATACCTCCCTGTTTAAATCAGAATTAATAAAAACTGAGACAGCGTCAAAACCCTCTGCAAGCTCTGCTGTTTTTTCGTTTAAAGGTTCCTCGAAGAAAGTGATGCTCATGTCAAGATCTTTATCCTCGAAGTATTTTTTATCAAATTCACTTACGTCGAACCATGCAACTTTTTTTGCCATAGATAAGAATAAGAGAAAAAGAAAAATAAAAAGGTTTTCAACCTTTTAAATTGATTTTTTGTTACTTGGCGGTCCATCCACCGTCCACAACCAGGTTTTCACCGGTTATAAAGTTGCTTTTGTCCGAGGCCAGAAATGCAACTGCCTCCGCTATATCCCTGGGTTCTCCGAGTCTAGGGGTGACCGTGTTTTGATCGATAAATTGTTTGGTCTGATCATCTTCTCTCATATCCTTTGTCATGGCTGTCTTGATCACGCCAGGATCCACTGCGTTTACATTGATTCCGTGTTCTCCGTAGTCAAGAGCCATCTCACGGGTTATTTCAACTATACCTCCTTTTGAAGCGCAGTAAGCTGCTGACTGTCCATAACCAACAAGTCCTGCAATGCTTCCAATGTTGACGATGTCTCCATCGATATCCTCATCTATCATATGCTGCAAGACGTGTTTCGAAACAAGGAACATTCCTTTCAGGTTCACATCCATTATCTGTTCCCAGCCCTCAACTGTCTCATCGGTTACTGATCCAAAGTGGTGGACACCTGCGTTGTTGACCAGTACCTCGATGCTTCCGAACCTTTCGGCTGCCTGGTAAACCATGTCCTGAACAGATTTCTCATCGCTTACATCTGTCTGGACAAATATCGCGTTACCTCCTTCTTCATTGATTTTTTCATGTGTTGGTTTTTCATCAAGGAAAGGTTCTTCTTTAATGTCTGCAACGACAACATCCGCTCCTTCTTCAGCTAGTTTCAGACAAATACTTCTACCAATCCCGCTCGAGCCACCTGTCACAATGGCTGTTTTTCCGTCGAATTCTCCCATTTTAAACACCTATACATTTTTTTAAGAAGCTACAATAAAAAAGTTAGAAATCGGTAATTTAAAACTTACAGGTCCTAAAAATAAGAAATTCGTTACAAAAAAGTGAAGAATCGTAATCAATATTTTGTTTAAAGGAAGACCCTTCCAGAAAAAAAATTATTACCACATTTTTTTAAAAAATGGTTACTTAAAAAGGGACAGAGGTGAAATTTTTGCAAGGCGAAGTCAGTTTCTTTCACGACAAGAAGAAGTACGGATTCATCACTCCTGAAGAAGGAGAAGACGACCTTTTCTTCCACATAAGCGATGTGGAAGGCGAAGATATTTCAGAAGGAGACGAAGTAGAGTTCGAAACCGAAGAGGCAGAAAAAGGACCTAGAGCAGTAGGAATTAAAGTCCTTTAAGTCTTCTTGATCCAAAAGGGCTTTTAGCCCTCATTTGTTTTTATTTTTCTTAGTTTAAACTCAATCAAATACGGTAGGAGTACGACCTGAATTCCTTTTTTGATTTAAAAGGTATAATTCAAGTAAAAGGAAAGGTTAAAAAATTTTACTGACGTAAACAAAATAGGATGAACTACCAGGAACTTACAAGAGAACAGCTTATCCAGGCACTAGAAGAAGTGGAAAAGACAGCCGAAAGAGAAAGGGAGAAAAGGAAAAAATGGGAGAACATAGCCAAAAAGGTAAAGGCAGATTACGAAAACTACAAGAAAAGGGAAGACGACAGAAAAAAGAGATGGAAAGAAAAAACAGAAAAAGAACTGGCAAAGGAACTTATATCTGTGATGGATAATCTTGAAAGGGCTATAATGTCTGCAAACGAGGATTCAACAATATTGCAAGGTGTCAAAATGGTGGCAGATCAGCTCTACGAGACCCTTGAAAAGAAGGGGCTTCAGAGAATAGATGCCGAAGGAGAAGAGTTCGATCCAAGAATACATAATGCGGTAGATACAGAGGAAAACGGCGAGGAAAACAGGGTGGTGGAGGAGAAAAGAAAAGGATACATGTACAAGGATCAGGTTTTAAGAGAGTCAGAAGTCGTTGTGGGCAAGAAAGCCCAGGAAAGCTAAAAAATACTACGTTGGAAAAATATTCAGTTCTGAATAGGTGATCAAAATGACAAAAATTATTGGAATAGACCTTGGAACAACGAGAAGCGCAGTCGCTGCATTCAAAGACGGTGAACCAAAAATTATAGAAAACAAAGAAGGAGAAAGAGTCACACCTTCTATTGTGGCTTTTGACGGTGATGAAAGACTGGTAGGAAAACCGGCCAAGAACCAGATGCTCACAAACCAGGATAACACCGTCAAAAGCATAAAGAGGCACATGGGAGAGGATTATACTGTTGAACTTGAAGGAGATGATTACACTCCTCAGGAAATCTCTTCCATGATTCTACAGAAGCTGAAAAAAGATGCTGAGGATAAACTTGGAGAAGACATAGAAAAAGCAGTTATCACGGTTCCTGCTCACTTCGACGATACACAGAGGCAGGCAACCAAGGACGCCGGCGAGATAGCAGGGCTTGAAGTGGAAAGAATTCTCAACGAGCCAACAGCAGCAGCAATGGCTTATGGAATTGACGACAAAAGGGACAAGACCATCCTTGTTTACGACTTCGGTGGAGGAACTTTCGACGTTACTGTTCTGGAGATAGGAGACGGAATATACGAGGTTCAGGCCACAGAGGGTGACAACAACCTTGGTGGTGACGACCTGGATCAGAGAGTAGTTGACTGGATACTTGAAAAGTTCGAGGAAGAAAACGGTATCGACCTTTCGGAGAACGACGAGGCCCTTCAGAGGATAAGGGAAAAAGCAGAAGAAGTCAAAAAAGAGCTGTCCTCCAGAAAACAGGCAAAGGTCAACATACCTTTCATCCACCAGGAGGACGGAGAGACATACAATATCGACTACGAGCTCACAAGATCAAAGTTCGAAAGCCTGGTAAAAGATCTCATAGAGAAAACAAGAAAACCGACGGAAAAAGCTATAGAAGACGCAGGGATTTCAAAGAACGATCTGGACGAAGTTATCCTTGTTGGAGGTACAACAAGAGTTCCGAAGGTCAGAGAGTTTCTGGAAGAGATCACGGGCATGGATCCGGACAAATCTATCAGCCCTGATGAAGCTGTAGCGATGGGTGCGGCAATACAGGCAGGTTCGATCAGCGGTGAAGCTGACGACATACTTCTGCTGGATGTTGCTCCTTTGAGTCTTGGAGTTGAGACAAAAGGAGGTCTCATGACAAGGCTTATCGAGAAAAACACCACTATCCCTGCTGAAGAGACAAAGACGTTCACAACGGCACAGGACAACCAGTCAGTTGTTACGGTTCATGTGCTTCAGGGAGAAAGAGAAATGGCCAAGGACAACAAGTCACTAGGACAGTTCAACCTCCAGGGAGTACCGCCGGCTCCAGCAGGACAGCCAAGAATAGAAGTTACTTTCGAGATCGACGCTGACGGAATACTGCACGTTTCAGCAGAGGAACAGAACTCCGGAAAAGAAGCCAGTATCTCGATAGATGATGCATCGAGGCTTGACGAGGAAGAGATTGAAAAGATGAAGGAAGAGGCAGAGAAACACGAGGAAGAGGACAGGAAAAAGAGGGAGCTGATCGAGGCAAAGAACAAGGCAGATCAGATTATTTCCCAGGCAGAGACACAGATAGATGAATACGGAGACCAGGTCGACGACGGGATCATTGAAAACATCGAGGAAAAAATGGAAGAACTTGAAGAAGTCAAGGAAGAAGCAGAGGAAGCAGACAAAATCGAGGAAAAGATAGAAGAGGTTCAGGAAGAGCTCATGGAGATAGGTAAGTCCATGGGCGGAGGAGCACAGGGACCTGGAGCAGCAGGCTTCGATCCATCAAACATGAGCGAAGAAGACATCAGAAAAGCAGCGCAGAACATGAACATGGGAGGAGCCCAGGACTCATCTGGTTCCGAAGAAGATGTAGTTGACGCGGACTACGAGGAAGTCGACGAAGAGGACGAGGAGTAAACCTCCATTCCTCATTCCTATCTTTTATCTAAAAGGGATTACATATGGCAAAAGAATACTATGAACTGCTTGGAGTTTCGGAAGACGCCTCACAGGAAGAGATAAAGAAAGCCTACAGGAAAAAGGCCAAAAAATACCACCCGGATTCAAATTCTGAGGAAGCGGACGAGGAAAAGTTCAAGAAAATAAACAAGGCTTACCAGGTTTTGTCCGACGAGGAAAAAAGAAAGAAATACGACAGGTTCGGAAAACAGGGAGTTAATGCTACAGGAAGTGGAGCAGCCGGTTTCTCCAACTTTGAAGATCTTTTCAATACTTTTTTCGGTGGAGGAGGTCGAAGAAGGAGACGGCAGAAAAGAGGACAACACCTCAAAGTTGAAGCGGAAATAACTCTCGAGGAAGCCTACAAAGGAGTTGAAAAAACATACGAGGTCACCAGTAGAAAGAAATGTGAGGAATGTAACGGTACAGGAGCCGAGAACGGTGACACAAAGACATGTCCAAAATGTGATGGAAGAGGAAGGGTTGAAAAAGTACAGAGAACATTGTTCGGGAGACAGAGAACCGTTACCCAGTGTGACAGATGTGGAGGCTCGGGCAACATACCAAAAGAAAAATGCTCCAGCTGTGACGGAAGAGGAGTTGTGGAGAAACAGGAGAAAATAAGCTTCGAGATACCAAAAGGGGTTCACAACGGTCAGAAATTGAGGTTGAAAGGAAAGGGACACGAGATAAAGGACGGCAGACCCGGAGATCTCTACGTCTTTGTCAGGGTGAAGGAACATCCCGACCTTCAGAGGAAAGAAAACGATTTATTCACAACCATAAAACTTGGGATCGGCGATGCAGTGCTTGGTGCTGAAGCAGAGGTGCCGACACCTGACTCGACAGCAAAGCTCAAGGTACCGAGAGGTACACAGCCAGGGCAGGTTCTGAGGCTCAAGAACAAGGGAATGCCCAAGCAGAAAGGCTCGGGTCACGGGGATCTGTATGTCAAGGTCGATGTTGAGATACCCGAGGATTTCGATGAGGAGGACAGAGAGTTTCTTGAGAAGTTCAGGAGGAAACCCGAGAGATCAAAGACTTTCTTTGAAACTGTCAAGGATCTGATCAACTGAGGTTTATTCGCTTCTCAGTGCATCAACAGGTTTCATTTTTGCTGCTTTTCTGGCCGGAAGCACTCCAGAAATTGTTCCAAGCAAAAAAGAGAAAAGAAGAGATCCTAATATTATTTCTGGGGTTATGGCTATGTTCAAAGTTCCAAGGCCGGCCACGTCCTGGATGAAACCTCTTGCCCCGAAGGCCATACCTAGACCAAGCAAGATACCTGCAATTCCTCCTCCAAGACCCAGCAGCCCGGATTCAAACATGAATACAAAAAGCACGTCAGAGTTTCGTGCACCCACAGCCTTCATTATACCGATCTCCCTTGTTTTTTCTATAACAGATGAAAACATGGTGTTCATAATACCAACACCGCCCACAAGAATGGAAATACTCGCTATTCCTATGAAAAGCGCCTGTACCATTCCAAGAATGTTTTCAACAGCTTCAAGTATCTGTTCAAGGGTCTGAACCGAGAAATCATCGTCGCCTCTTTCATCCTCCAGCTCTTCATCTATCCTGTCAGCCACCTCTGAAACCTCGAATCCGTCAGAGGGTTCAACATAAATCATCGAAATCTCTCCTTCCATATCAAAAAGCTCTTGAGCTCTTTCAAGAGAAATAAAAAGACTTTGTTCGCTGAAAGGGCCTCCTCCAAACGTATCAAGTTTACCAACGACTCTGAAACTTCTCTCCTCTATGTCTACACGGTTGTTAAGATTTACTTCATTGTCAAAAAGACCAGGGTAAACATCGTCTCCAACCAGTGCATTGGATCTCTCGTTTTCTCTAATTTCTCTTCCCTCAACAACATCGAACTGTGGAAAAACATCGAATATTCCCGGTTCCCCGCCTATGATCATAGTGGATTCGGTTTCCCCGCTGAAACCTACTTCGCCACCGTGCATCAGTAATGGTTCAACGGTGTCAACCCCACGGATACCTCTTACAAAATCAGCATCGTTTTCCGAAAGAGTATCATCGATCGTATCAACCTGAACAGTTATTGTATCTGTACCAGCCTCTTCAAACTCTTCTCTTACAGATTGGTTAATTCCCTGTGATACCGAAAGAAGCGCCACAATTGCAGCAACACCTATCAAAATACCTATGATGGTCAAATACGAACGAGTGCTCTTGTGCCTGATGCTTCTAAGTGCAAGGATAAAATAGTCATAAACCATGGGTAATCACCTCATTCCGCTCTCAGAGCATCTACTGGATCCATCTTTGATGCTCTTCTGGCCGGTAAAACTCCGGAAAGAGTTCCAAGTACGAAAGAAAACGCCAGAGCTCCACCTATCAATTCAGGAGATATGGACATGCTCAGCATCCCTAGTCCAGCAAACTCCTGTACAGCGTACTCTGCGATTTTTCCTATTCCAAGTCCTAGAAGAACACCCGCTATACCTCCTCCCAGACCAAGCAAACCTGATTCAACCATAAATATAGCCATAACGTTGGAATTACGTGCACCAACAGCTTTCATAATACCGATTTCTCTCGTCTTCTCAAGTACAGAGGTGTACATGGTGTTCATAATACCAACACCACCTACAAGAATAGAGATACCTGCAACTCCCACAAAAAGTCCCTGTACCATCGCAAGTATATTGTTAACTGCATCCAGAAGTTGCTCCATCGTTTCTACCGTATAATCATCTATACCTCCTCGTTCTTCAAGCTCTTCCTCGATATCCTCGGCAACTTCTGAAACATCAAAACCATCAGAAACGCTCACATAAGCCATGGATACCTCTCCGTCTCTATCAAAAGCATCTTGAGCTTCGGAAAGAGGTATTGTTATTGACTGGTCGTCCGTCGGATTACCAAGAGGTTCAAGAACTCCAACAACAGTGAATCTTGTGTCCCTTATTTCAACATTGTTTCTGACACCGATAGGATCATCAAAAACATCAGGGTGTACAGTAGCTCCAATTATAGCGCTCGTCCTGTCCTGATCCCTGATCTCTCTTCCTTCCTCAACCTGGAACTGGGGAAAAACATCGAAGATGCCTGGTGTTGCCCCGAAGATAAATGTGGTTTCGGTCTCTCCTGCATACTCGACTTCAGCCATCTCGAGATTCATCGGTTCGGCATCATCCACTCCCCTGACATCTTCGATCACATCAATATCATCTTCATCTATGTAAGTATTAATTGCTGGAGACATTCCAGGACCGGTATCTGCCATTACCGTTATTGTGTCAGTGCCTGCGGCTTCGAATTCAGCTTCAACTGACTCGCTAAGTCCCTGACTGAGAGATATAAGAGCGACTATCGCCGCAACACCTATCAATATTCCTATGATGGTCAAATACGAACGAGTGCTCTTGTGCCTGATGCTTCTAAAAGCCAGTTTGAAGTAATCCCCGATCATCCCTAAACTCCTCAGTCCTCCAGGATCTTTTTCTGTCTCTTTTTCTTTCTTCTGTAAACGATTATTCCTCCAATAACTACTACAGCAATTACAGCTATTACTACAACGCTCATACCTTCATCTGAAAGTCCGAATCTGTCAAGCTCCTCGGAAGTGTATGTCCTGAAACTTACGACCTGATCATCGGATACAACGTTTCCCTCTGAATCCCTGTAATCCAGTTCAACCGGTATCTCAACCGTTTCGGTTCCTTCCTCCACGAAAACTTCAAAAGTCGATGAATCGAAATCATCCGGCTCCATGTGTCCAACATACACGTCGCTTCCTCCTACAATCTCGAAGTTTTCTCCGTCTTTGACATCCATCCGGAGGAACTTAGCCTCTGAAAGACCTCTGTTTATCAGCCTGAGAGATACGTCAAGAGTCCTGCCCGATACAGGGTGTCCATCTATGTTGGCGATTCCTGCCTCAAGCTGTGGTTCACCTCCTACAGTGATACCCGTGTACTCAAGTTTCTGGAAATCATTACCCATCTCGTCCTCGTAACTTAAACCAACGGGTACCTTGTAAGCTTCCTCGTCTGCATCCGAATCAGCTTTTACAGGGAAAGTTACTGTTCTTGTCTCTCCAGGAGATATACTGCTCACTCTTTTCTCTGTTGTCTCTCCAATAGTGATCAGAGGAATCTCTTCCCTGGTCTCCATTCCCTCCATCTGCATTTGATCCGTTTCCTGTGTACCGGATTCGGGTCTGAGGCCTAGGGAAATATCTATGTTTCTCATCGTCGAATCAGCAAGATTTTTGATGTCTAGAGAAACTTCCCTGGTCATTGATGGAGGAATAAGTTCTTCCTCAACGTCAACACTTTCCACAGAAATAACTGCTTCTCTTGTTCTTACATCCACAGGTGTTTCATGTGTTATGGTAGTTACCTCGGTATTTGTCCTGAACTTGAGATCGTGTTCTCCGGAAACAGCGTTGTCATCAACCCTTATCTTGAACCTTGCATGGTACTCATCGCCCTGCTCAATATCTCCAAAGTACTTGGAGGTCTCCCTGTCAGGATCCACTGAGAAGGGGTACTCGGCTATGTAATCAAGACTCACGTTTTCAGCCACTGCATCGCCTCTGTTTCTGACCTTCACCCATACATCGGCATACTCTCCTTTTCTTAAAGGTACAGGTTCTGTCTCTATCAGTATCACGTCAAGATTTGCGCTCTTTCTTGAAGAAGTCTGTACCTGTGTTTGTGCCAGGCCGGTCGCGAAGACCGATGTTAAAATCGTCAAAACCATCAAAATTTTCAGAATTTTTCCTTTCATTGTACTACACCATCTTTAATATTAACTATTCTTTCCGCATAATCCGCTGCCTTGGGATCGTGCGTAACCATAACTATCGTTTTGCCTTTCTCCTCATGAAGCTCTTCCATCTTTTTCAGTACTTTTTTACCTGTCTCCGTGTCAAGATTACCGGTTGGTTCATCCGCAAGCAAGACATCCGGGTCGTTCGAAAGAGCTCTTGCTATAGCAACCCTCTGTCTCTGGCCTCCGGAAAGCTCTGCGGGCTTGTGCTGAAGTCTTTCCCCCAGGCCAACATCTTCCAAAAGTTTTTTCGCCCTTTTCATCCTTTCCTCATAAGATTTTTTCTGGAAGAGCATCGGCAGAGCCACATTCTCTATTGCGGTGAGGTTGTTGATCAGGTTAAACGTCTGAAAAATAAAACCAATCTTTTTCCCCCTGAGCTGAGCAAGATCGGACTCGCCAAGTTCTGCGATGTTCCAGTCCTCAAGTATAACGGTTCCGGAAGTCGGAGTATCGAGACATCCTATCATATTCATCAGGGTTGATTTGCCGGATCCAGAAGGTCCCTGGACCGATATGAACTCTCCTTTCTTAACCTCGAGACTTGAACCTCTGAGAGCTTTTACCGTGGTCTCACCCATCTGGTAATGCTTGTGAACATCTCTCAAGCTAATAACAACTTCTTCCGAGTTATCTTCCGAAATTTTATTCACCTCTTGCATCTTCAAGTTTGTCTATAAACTCTTTAAAACATCCATCTAGCTCCATAACATCCTCATAATACTCTTCAACTATTTCTTTTTCTTTTATAGACCTTTCTCCTTCCTCTTCCTCGTATTTTTCCAGGATTTCGGGGACATCTCTTTCTATTTTCTCAATAATCTTGGAGTGAGTGTTCTCGAAGTAGTCCAGAAAATTGTCTATAACGTTTTTCTCCATCGAAAAAAACACTTTCCTGGTACCAGGTTTCTTCTTCCTTTTTATGAAACTCAGGTTTGTCAGTTTTTTCATGGTGCCTGAAACCGCCGAAACGCTGTAACCTGTTCTTTCCGAAAGCTCTTCAAGTGTCAAATCTTCCAGAGACACATAAAGCTCACCGATAAGTTTTGATGACAGATTGCCAAAACCTTTCATCTTGTTTATCTCAGTAACCATTTCAACAAACTCTTCTCTTGCTTCACTCAATTATCACACCCTAACCCTACAATTTTCATAACTTTCAAAAAATTGTGAAATTACGAGTTATTTAAAAATATCCTTCGAAGAAAAAAGAGAAGAAATCAGAGAGAGTTCCTGATCTCTCTAAGAAGGTCGATTATCTCGGAGTTCTGGTCCCTTATATCCCTCAGAAGACCTACCTCTGTATTGCCCGCCTCACCCATATCTTTGTCTTCAGGATCCTCAACAGTACCATCAGCTGTTAACAGAACCTCTTTGGGACTGGATTCAGAGCTATCCTCTTTTTTATCCGTTGAAGAACTGTCCTTGATGCCCACCTGGTGCCTGGAGTTTTCTGAACCCCCAATTTTGCTTTCCGTCGGTTCTTCCTTTTTTATATGCTTGCCAGCCTGTGAATTACCTCTATCGCCAATTTCAATACTCGAAAGATCTCCGTAATCTTCTTTTCCAGATGAAAGTCCTCCAGATGAAAGATCTTCGATTGTAGACTCATCCTCAGGTTCTAAATCAGTTTCTCTATCTTTGGAATTTTCTTTTAATTGCTCAAAAGCCACTTTTTCATCACCTCTTCTTTGTTCAGCAGTATCCTCATCCGAATTTTCCACCTGATCTTCTTCAGAAGATTTCCTCACCTTGTCCTTTACACTGTCATAAAACGCCATTCCCACCACAACCGATTATTTACCAAACAGTGTTTTCCTCGGAACTTCCACTATCTTTTTCAAGTTTTTCAAGTATCATCTTGTTCTGCTTGAGTATCTTGTCAAGCTTCCCCTCGATCCTCTTGAGATCCTTGGATTTCCTATTCTTTTTTACGCCACTATCTTTTTTGTCATTTGAACCCTGCAGACCTGGAAAAAGACTCGCCTCCTCACCACGATCCGTATTTTTATCGTCTGTGCTTACGCTCTCGGACTCTTCATCAGATACACCCGGTCCGGAATAACCTTCATAATTCTGCTTTCCGGGTTTAAGCTCCACTTCCTCGTCTTTATCTTTATTGAAAATATCCAAAAACTCCATATTTTTTCACCTCAAAGTTTGTCTCTTATATCATACAGGAGATCGATCATTTCTTCGTTTTGGTCCAGAAGTATTTCAATCTTGTCATCATCTACTCCTGACCCTGACCCAGCACTTTTATCAGATGATCTTGGATTCCTAGACCTTTCATCAGGTTTTTGTGGTCTTCCTCGGTTTTCAAAAGGTTCTCCGCCCGGAACAGTTCTATCGGATTCGTTTTCGGGCCCGGGTGGTTGTTCCATTGATCCCGGAACTCCACCAGCGGATCCGGTATCAGGTCTAGATGACTGCCCTACAGACCCGGGAATACCTTTATTTTCCTGAACCGGTTTTTCAGGCTTATCAGAATCTCCAAGAGGTGGTAAAGACCCACTTTCTTTTTTAGATTGTCTACCTGGTTCCGTTCCACCACCTGGACCGGGTTTATCAGATCTCCTACCCCCTGGAGAAGAACCTAAATTATCACTTCTTTTCATTCCACTACCTGTGTTTTTTGGAGGTCTTGAAGGACTACCAGAATTCTGGTTAACCGGGGGAGTGTTTTGACCGCTTTTTCTCCTCCCTCTCTGGTTTTTTGATCTTTTATCTCTCCCGCTCTTTTCTCCGGGCTTCTTCGTCGGCTTTCTCAAAGGCTTGTTCTCGATATTATCATCCCCATCTCCAATCTTATCCTTGAGATTATCCAAAAGACTCATCTGGTTACCCCTTCCAAAAAATTATTTTGGAACCTTAACATAAACGTTATTAGGAGATTCTCCTTAATAATAATTAGGAATTCAGGTAAAAGGGTCCAAAATGGTTGATGACGGAGACAAAGGAAGGTGTATACACGGATGTTACCCCGTAGATATCGATATTCTTAGAAAGATAACTAGATCCGACAAACTCAGCGACGAGTTTAAAGAAATTTTAGACGACGAAGAAGTTGATATAGACAAGACCGGCCCTGTGGCCGGAGAAGAGTTTATAAAACAGTTGAGCAAACACAGCAAATTTGCAAACGAGGAAGAACCTTACGTAGGGGCCAATGAAAAAACAAATAGAGAGTACGTCATCAAGGCCGGTGAACAGGGACCTGCTCTTGGAGTTTACATGGACTTCAACTCCAAGCTGGACAACGAGGGTTTCGACAGGAACAAAGTTGGAGAAGACCTCAAAGTATCTCCAGGTTCACAGCTACAGCAGGAAATACAGCAAAAACATCAGAGAGCACAGCAACAGATAAACCAGACTTTAAGCGGAATAGAGGATCTTTACAAGAAAAAACAGTTACTTGAACATGACAAAAGGAAGTTACAGGCGAAAAAAGACCATTTTGAAGATGAAAAAGAAGAAGCACTGAAGGCTGACTTCGTTGACAACGTAGACCAGCACACTGGAAGGTCATCGATAATCCAGATGCAGGCGAACAACGTGTTTCCATCTATAATACCTGATTTTTACTCCATGCAATCTCTGGACGATCTTGTTGATGGTCACCTGAAAGACCTGCCGGAACAGGAAAAATCCGTTCTGAGAAAAAAATGGAAGCTGTACCAGAAATGGAAGGAACAGTTCGGTTCAGCTGTGGACAACAAGCTGAAAGTGATTAACCAGAGACTTAATTCGGTTAAGACATCAATAGAACAGACAAAAGAGTTCCTAAAGCCATATGTCGAGACCGTGAGGATAATCCAGGGAGATTACGAAGACAAGCTAGATAAACTCATAAATGAAAACGATTTCTATATAGGGCACTCCAACTCTGTCAGGTTCATGAAATACATAGGAGTGAAAGACGTGGAAGGAGGGAAGTTCAAAGATGTTATCGTTGTTGACGTGACCCACGCGGATATAGCTTCCCCGTCAAACGTACAGTCACCTGCCGATGGCGCTGAAAAAGTTGTTATGAAATGGGACGAATATCTCGTCTGTGAACACGTTTTCAACGAGGTCTTCCAGCCCCAGATAGACGAGAGAAAGCACGAAGTCGAGAGATACATCAAAGGACTTATAGGCGAAGAATTTTTCGAGGACACACTTGATGGAGAAGACTATGACAAGTCAGATGACGATTACAGAGACATAAGAAAATATACTAACCGTTTTCCAAATATTAAAAAGCCATCGGACTACCAAGAATACAGCCTGGATACATACAATAAATTAAGAGAATTTGCACTTAGGAAACTTGGTCTTGGAGCTGACGAATACTTTGTAAAGGATCATGAAAACCTGAGAGACGGACTATTGGGACCAGGATATCCTACACCTTTCTGGATAAACTACAAAATAGACAACGGCCTCAACATAATGAAGTGATAACATGGAAATCAACAACGAGGTAAAAAAGAAATACAGGGAGATGATCAACCAGGGTCTGCACAAGGAAGGTGGACCGGATCTTAACTATCATATCGCCGTCTCGTCAGGACTACCGGTCTCGCAGGAGATACCCAGCGAGATATACAAGAGAGCGGCCTGGGCATCGAACCAGGGAGCTTCCTTTGTTGAACTTTACCTTGGAGGTCCTGCACAGATTTACAACGACTGGGATAACCTTTTATCAATTTCAAAACAGCTTGGACTTAGCTTCGACGCTCACTTCCCACTGCAGACACCTTTTGACTACGCCAACCCTAACAGAGGACAGAGAGAGCAGATGGGTTTCTTCAGGAGTCACGAGTTTATGTACGAATTTATAGAGGCATGGGGAGAATTTAAAAAGGCTATCGAAAGTCAAAGAGATGTAAATGGGAACCAGCAGGCTGTGTACGGTATCAATGCCCACCTTGTGAAGTCCAGGGTTCCTGAGCTCAGGGAGAGAATGTCATCAGATGTATCGGTCGACGTATTCGGGGACCCGATGACCGAATCAAGATATTTCAAAAAACCACAGACAAGAGTAGGGTTTTTCCTGGACTATCTGTGGGAAGAAGAACTAAAGGACAATTTCGACATGCTTCAGAACATCGCATCAGATATCGAAGGGTTCACAGACTATAGAGAAATATTCAGAACTGAAATAGTCAACTACATGGTGGAAGAAGGATATATTACTGAAAAAATCATGAGCGATCTTTCAAGGCTTAACGATCCAGAATACTTGAAAGATAATATGGTGAAATTGTTAGAGGACAGTGATAGTAGAGAAGCTGTTGATATATCAGAGAGAGAGCTTAGGCAATGGATGAAAGAATACGATCAGGAAAAAGATGAGTATAGATTCCATGATAATATAGGACCTCTAAGTACTGATTTGAAAGATGAGTGGAAAGATAAACTTGATAATAAAGATCCAGAGATGATTTTCTGGAAGGATCTGAGAGATAATGAGCAAGAGGATTTCGCTGAATTCAAACATAGACAACAGGGAGGTATAATAATACAGAGCGCTGTCAGAAACATTGCGGGTATAGACAGAGACCTGCCAAAAATAGATGCAAATGACAAGGACGATTTGAAGGAAGCATTAATAGGTGATAGGGATGGTTCAAGTATTGCACAGTCAATTCCTAGGTTCGACCCTAAAAAACATCTAAATGCACGATGGAGCGAATATATACCGAAATCTCTGTGGGATATCAGTAATAAACTTACCGATGTGAGCGATTACCATAAAGCGATGGACCAGATAACACATAATGTAAAGAAAAACCTCAAAAAAACAATTGTCCAGAAATTGAAGGAAAAAGATAAATACGAGGGTCCTAGACAAAAGGAGGAAGAAGATAGGTCCGTAGGAGAGATGATGATGAGGGATATACTGAACTTCCGTGGAGGATACTTCAGGGATCAGCTGAACAGGGAGTCAGTAATTTTCTGGTACATTCTCCCGTGGTGGATGCCTTTCTGCGGTAGAGAACAGGTTAAAAACATCTGGAACCATATAAACCAGGATCTAAAATCTTCAGACTATGATATCAACGGAGAAGATTTCGATATAAACGAACTTAAAAGATACATGGAGGATCTTCAGAGAAAGAGGAACGATAACTTTGACAGAGGAGACAACGAGGAAAGGAAAGACCATAAATACAGCGAGATAGTTGCGGCAGGAGCCGGTGCATACGTATGGGGTCACTTCACAAAGTTCATAGGCAGAGGTCAGAACAAGACCCTGGTGGAAAAGCTTGCTGAAAAAAACCTGACACTTGACTGGGAGGCCCATAACACAGGTAACGAGGGAGAAAACAAGATCTGGAAACCATATGATATAATCAAGGTTTGTGAAGCTATAAACAATACTAAAATAATGGGTAACACCTACGAGGTAATGCACTGCACCATAGATGCGGAGCACCTGGCCATAAACGGAGTTGACCCTTTATGGGTTATAGACGGCAACGAAGAAAGGAACCACAGGGGCATGGAAAAAAACGATGGATACATGATCACAAAGCAGCATATCACCCACCCTGCATTGTCAGAACAGCAGCACCACCATCAGCCTATAAGAAGAGGTGACACGTATATATACAGACAGATATATTCGCTGGTCGAAAAAGGTTTCTGCCGGAGGAGTGACAGACCGGGAATAATCCTTTACGAGCTGGGAGAGGAAAAGGCCGAGTCCGTTTTCATGTTAAGACTCATGTTGAATATGATAGAGATGGGAATTGAACCCGGAGACCTCGAGGGAGAGAACGCAAACAGAGTATGGCAGAAACTTGAGACTGACGAAGACCTGACACTCAGAGAATACACTATCCTGAAGTTCTTCGGACTTACAGA